>NZ_PSVX01000021.1:0-53248 GCF_002932695.1 Rathayibacter sp. AY1D2
GGCAAGAAGGACCTGACCTTCTCCACCTGGCTCGCCCACAAGGGCGGCACCGGCAACGTCGCCGCCGCGTTCGTCGGAGCGCCCGTCGCCTCCGGCGCCTCGTTCTCCTCCGGCTACTGGCTGCTCAACCCGAGCAACCTCTCCGGCTACACCAAGTCGGTCGTCACCAACTCGGTCAACGCGGGCGCTCCCTACAACACCGAGATCGGCGCCGGAGCGACCGGCGCCCCGACCGTCGGCGCGCGCACCCCCTCGGGCCTCTCGCTCTACACGACCGTCATCGACGGCTCGACCGGCAAGCTCACCGTGTACGTCAACGGCGCGCAGATCTCGCAGAGCACGATCGCCCGCGACGTCTCCTCGTTCGGCCCGTCGCTCGTCGCGTACATCGCGCGCTCGACCTACAACGACCCGGGCTGGAACGGCGAGATGGACGACTTCGCCGTCTACGACAGCGCCCTCAGCAGCAGCTCCGTGCAGGCGCTCTACTCCTCGCAGGCCCTCGACCGCGCCGTCGCGTCGGTCACGGTGCCCACGGAGGCGACCGCCGGCTTCACTGTGCCCACCACCGCCAGCGGCGTCGGCATCACCTGGACGTCGAACAGCGCGGCCGTGGCCATCACCGGCGGCACCGCGATCGTCACGCGCCCCGCCGCGGGACAGCCGGACGCCACCGCCACCCTCACCGCCACCTACAGGGTCGGCACCGAGACCCGCTCGGTCGACTACACGGTGCGCGTCGCCGCGCAGCTGGACGACGCGACGAAGGTCCAGCGCGACCTCGCCGCGATCGCCGTCCCGAACGTCGGCGACATCCGGACGAACGTCTCGGTGCCTACCACCGGCACGCTCGGCTCGAGCATCGCCTGGAGCGTCGTCAGCCCGAGCGGAGCGACCGTCCGCGACGGCAGCACCGCCGGCACCCGCACCATCGACGTCGACCGCCCCGCGACCGGGAGCCCCGCGATCGACGTGGTCGTCCGCGCGACCGCGACCAGCGGATCCACCACCCGGACCCGCGACTTCACCCTCCGGGTGCAGCCGCTCCCCGCCGGCACCGACGACACCGAGGCGTACGTCTGGGCGTTCTTCACCGGAGAGGGCGACGGCGCCGAGCGCATCAGCCTCGCCGCCTCGAAGGGCAACGACGCGCTGAGCTGGAACACGCTGAACGGCGGCAAGCCGGTCTTCACCTCGAACCTGGGGACGATGGGCCTGCGCGACCCGTTCATCATCCGCTCGCACGAGGGCGACAAGTTCTTCATGCTCGCCACCGACCTGAAGATCGACGGCCTCCCCGGCGGCTTCGACACCGCGCAGAAGTCGGGCTCGAAGTACATCGAGGTCTGGGAGTCGACCGACCTGGTGAACTGGTCCGCCCAGCGCCACGTCAAGGTCTCCACCGACTTCGCCGGCAACACCTGGGCCCCCGAGGCGTACTGGGACGACGAGCTCCAGACCTACGTCGTGTTCTGGGCCTCGAACATGTACCCGACCACGAACACGGCCGATCGCGCCTCCGTCACCTACAACCAGATGATGTACGCGACGACCGAGGACTTCACCTCCTTCTCGGAGGCGAAGCCGTGGATCGACGTCAAGCGCGGCGCCGGCAAGGGCACCATCGACTCGACGGTCGCGAAGGACGGCGACACCTACTACCGCTTCACCAAGGACGAGGCGTCGATGACCCTCCGCGAGGAGAAGAGCACCGACCTGCTGGCCACCGTCTCGGGCTCGCTGCCCGGCACCGGCGGACCGGCGGACGAGTGGTCGCTGGTCAAGGAGAAGGTGGCCTCGGGCCTGCCCAACGGCGAGCCCGGGAAGACCTTCACCAGCGGTGAGGGCCCCAACGTCTTCCCCGCCAACGAGGGCGACGTGAACGGCCTCGACTGGTTCCTCTTCATCGACCAGCCGAACTACCACGACGGGCCGAACCACTACATCCCGTTCGGCACCGACGACCTCGCGAACGGCGACTCCTGGCAGCCGCTCGGAGCGAAGCTCCGCACGGGCCTGCCGCAGAACGCCGACGGCGGCAAGCCGCGCCACGGCACGGTCATCCCGGTGACGCGCTCCGAGTACCAGAAGATGCTCGAGGGCTACGCCCCCGGCCTGGCCGTCGCCTCGGTCGCTCCGCTGACCGCGACGACCACGGCCGGCACCGCGCCGGTCCTGCCCCGCGCCACGATCACGACCGCCGCCGGCACCACCAGCACGGTCGACGTGGCCTGGGACGCCGTCGCGCCCGCCGCCTACGCCACGGCCGGGACCTTCACGGTCTCGGGTGTCGCGCAGGACGCGTCGCGCATGCCGGTGCAGGTCACGGTCACGGTGCAGTCCTCGCTGAAGGTGAGCGCGACCGCCACGTCGCGCTGCGTCGCCGGCAAGGTCGTGCTGACGGTCGTCGGCAGGAACGGCGACACGGTGCCCATGGACGTCTCGATCAGCACCCCCGAGGGCGTGAAGACGATCGCCGGCGTGAAGCCCGGCGCCTCCGGCTCCGCCGCGTTCACGGTGCGCTCGACGCAGCTCGCCGCGGGCGAGGCGACGGTCACCGGCACGGCCACGGTCGGCGGCAAGACCGTCACGGCCACGGCCACCGCGCCGTACAGCGCGCGCAGCTGCGGCTGACGCACGGCACTCCCCGGGAGCCCGTCGCACCTCACCGGTGCGGCGGGCTCCCGTCGTCGTGCGGGGGGAGCCGGGAAACCGCCCTGACGCCGAGACGCCGCTCCCTCGGCGGCGCCTCGGCGGACGGCGCGGTGCCGCGGCGCGCGGGCGGACCCGGGACGGCCCGCCCGGCGTCATCCGGTGACGGCTGCCGGTCCGGCTTCGAGCAGGTCGCGGACGCTGCGCGGCTCGCGTCCGAGGAGGCGCCCGAGCTCGGGGCCGGTGCCCGCGAAGAAGCCGCGCTCGGCCGCCTGGTGCATCCCGAGGGTGAAGCGCACGAGGAACTCGGGCTGACCCGCCGCGACGCGCGCGGCGACCCACTCGTCGTCGCCGAGGACGCGCAGCTCGACGGGTCGCCCGCCGACCTCGGCCGCGATCCCGGCGATCTCCTCGAACGTCGGAGCCTCCGTCGCGGTCAGCGTGACCGGCCCGTCGTGCGGGCTCCCCGAGAGGAGGAGCCGGGCGGCCGCCTCCGACTCGTCCTCGCGGGCCGTCCACGAGACGCGGCCGTCGGAGGGGACCTCGATCACTCCGGTCTCCCGCCACGGTCCGAGGAACAGACCCAGGCTGTGCGCGTAGAAGCCGTTGCGGAGCGACGTCCAGGCGAGTCCGGACTCGGCGAGCAGGCGCTCGGTCGCCGCGTGGTCCCGGCCCGGGCCGAAGGGGGTGTCGGCGGCGGCGCCCTGGTGGCTCGTGTAGAGGACCCGTCCGACTCCGGCCGCGACGGCCGCCTCGACGGCGGTGCGGTGCAGGGCGACGGCGTCGGCCCGCGGATCGCTCGAGGAGACGAGGAGCAGCTGATCCGCTCCGTCGAAGGCGCCCGGGAGGGAGGCGGGGTCGGCGTAGTCGCCGACGCGCACCTCCACTCCGCGGTCCGCGAAGCGGGCGGCCTTCGAGGCGTCGCGGGCGGCGACGGCGATCCCGGAGGCGGGGACGGTGTCGAGGAGGTGGTCGACGGTGGCGCCGTTCAGAGCGCCGGTGGCACCGGTCACGATGATCATGGGGAGAGCCTTCCAATGAAGGGGTATCAGCGATACCACGACGAAGATAACCACGGAATTCCCTTGATAGCAACAATGCGCTACCGTCGATACGTGATCAGCCCCACTCCTCCGACCGACACGCGCCTGCGCATCGTCGAGGCGGCCGCCGGCCTCCTCCGCGACGAGGGCCCCGCCGCCGTCACCACGCGAGCGGTCGCCCAGGCGGCCGGGCTGCAGGCCCCGGCGATCTACCGCCTCTTCGGCGACAAGGACGGCCTGCTCGAGGCGGTCGCGGAGCACGTGCTGGCCACCTGGGTCGACTCCAAGGCGCGGACGGTCGAGGCGGCCGTCGCCGGGGGCGTCGACCCGGTCGAGGACCTGCGCGCGGGCTGGGCCGCGCAGGTGGAGTTCGGCCTGGCCAACCCCGCGCTCTTCCGCCTCCTCAGCGATCCGGGCCGCGCCTCCGGATCGCCGGCCGCCCTCTCCGGGCGGCGGGTCCTCGCCGCCCGCGTGCAGCGCGTGGCCGCCGAGGGCCGCCTCCGAGTGCCGGAGGAGCGCGCCGTCGGCCTCATCCAGGCGGCGGGCACCGGCGTGGTCACCACCCTGCTCTCCACCCCCGCCGCCGACCGCGACCCCGGTCTCGCCGACGCCGCGCTCGACAGCGTGCTCGCGGGGATCCTCACCGACCCGCCCTCCCCCGGCGACGGCGGGCGGCTCACCGCCCTCGTCGGCGCCCGGGCCCTCGCACCGGAGCTCGCCGGCCTCACGCCCGCGGAGCGCCTGCTGCTCGCGGACTGGCTCGACCGCGCCCTCGCGGCGGCCGCGCAGGAGTGACGGGCACGCAGGAGTGACGGCCGAGCAGGAGTGACGGCCGCGCTTCCACCACAGGAGTGACGAGCGCCGTCCCGCCGCGGGGACGACTGCGCCTCCGTCCCGCAGAGGCGCGGGCTTCGCGGCTAGGCGCGCCTGCCGTCGGGCGGGAGGATCGACGCCTGGATGAGCGGCACGGGGAAAGGAGGGCATGTTGAAGCTGTGGAGCGCGTCGAACGCGTTCCTCCACCTCGGCAGCGTCAAGGAGTACGACTTCCTGCAGAACGTCTCCGAGCTCGTCGGTGACTACGACCGTGAAACGACCTCCGCCAGCTACAACAAGGGCGTCCGCTCGACCTCGACCGCCTTGAAGCGCGAACGGATCCTGACCGTGGACGAGCTCGGAGCGATGCCCCGCGGCCGCGCCGTAATGCTCTCCACCGGATCGAGGGCCGCGCTGCTGCGCACCGTTCCCTGGTACGAGGGCACGAAGGAGAAGGTCGCAGCGATCAAAGCCTCCATCGCCGCCCACGACCCCGCGACCGCGCCGGTACGCGGCGCCGAGCCGGCTCCTGTCGTAGCGACGGCCGCGCAGCCGGTCGTGACCAGCGCCGAGCCGGTCGTGGCGAGCGTCGAACCGGCTCCGGCGATCGACCTCGCCGCCTCCATGCGGGCTCTGATGGAGAACGAGGACGCCAAGCGGACGGAGGCGCAGCGTGACTGACGACGATCCCCTCGCGGGCGGAGACGTGCAAGAGGCTGCGGGCCTCTCAGCCGCAGTCGACGGAGAGGGCGACACCGCGGCCGCATCGATGCTCGGCGCGTTCGACGTCGACGCGATCGCCGCGCGAGAAGTCTCGGACGTCATCACCGGGATCATCGCCGGGATGACGAAGGAAGCCTTGGAACGAGCACTGACGCCCGAGCGGGTCGAGCTGATGCAGGCCCGCGCCGAAGCGGCCGTGCAGCGCTCGTTCGAAGAGGACTCCGCCCCGACCCTCGTCTACGGATCCGCGGACGAGTGGCTGCGGAAGTACTGGCGCTACACGTACCGCCGCCGCGTCTCCGCCAAAGGTCAGGGAACCGGACGCTGGCGCGCCGACTGGTGGACCGTCGATGAGGCCGCGCAACGCATCGAAGCGCTCTGGCGCAGCTGGGAAGCATCCCGCCTCGACGCAGGACTCGGGATCAGCGCCTGGTGGATCAACCACGCCGAACCACACATGGCCGCCCTGCTATCCACAGACGGACCGTTCACGGGAGCGACAGACGAGAACCTGCCGGGCGAACCGTTGCCTTGCAGGACCCCGCCCGTCGGAATGTTCGACACCGATATTCAGATCTAGTAGAAGCGGTTCCAGCCCCTCCCCGAAGGGCATCGATCTTGGCAATCTGCTCACTTCCGGGCCGGTTCCGGCGCGGGGTGAGCGGGCGCGGCCTGCGCGACGTATCGGAGGCTCACGGCTACCGGACCAGCCACCTCGACATGCATGCGAAGGTGCTGCTCTCCATACGGATCCGTTCGCGACGTCACCGGCCAGTCCTCGCGCCGGGTCGCTGCGCCGGTGGGGCGTCGGTCAGTGGACGGGGCACGCCGAGCGGTGTGCGCTCGGAGACGTGTTCTCGGGCGCGGACCGGCTCGTCGCTGACGAATGTGCTTGTGCTACGCGCTGCGGCGGGAGATGAGCGAGTGCTCGACGACGATCTCGCTCGGGTGCGCCGGAGGGCCGTTCCGGATGCGCTGAGCGAGGAGGTCGACGGCCGTCTTGGCGATCTGGCGGCTGCCGGGATCGATCGTGGTGAGGGCGGGTATCGCGTAGGCGGCGGCGGTGACGTTGTCGAAGCCGACGACCGCGATGTCCTCCGGTACGCGGATGCCGCGAACGTGCAGTGCGTGCAGTGCCCCGAAGGCCAGGGTGTCGTTGAAGCAGAAGACGGCGTCCAGAGGGACGCGGGAGTCGAGCAGCTGCGTCATCGCGACGGCGCCGTCGGCGTGGTGCCACTCGGTGGCGACCGCGACGAGGGCGGGGTCGAACGGGATCGCGTTCGCCTCGAGGGCACCGCGGTATCCGTCCAAGCGGAGTGCTGCGGCGCTGACGGATCCGCCGGCGGGGTTGCTGCCGATCGCGGCGATGCGCCGGTGTTGGCGGTCGATCAGGTACTGCGTGGCGGTGGCCGCGGCGGCTGTGTTCGCCATGGTCACGTGATCGACCGGGCCGTCGAAGATCCTGTCGCCCAGGAGAACGAGTGGGCGGTCCCCGACGAGTACTTTCTCGTCTCCGGGGCCGAGTGCGTGAGGCTGGAAGATCAGTCCGTCCGACAGCTGGCGGCTGGAGCCGGAGAGGACGGCGATCTCGGCGTCTCGGCGCGCTCCGGTCTGCTGGATGATCACGGTCCAGCCGTGCCGCTCGGCCTCCGACATGATGACCGTCGCGAGCTGGCCGAAGTACTCGATCGCGAGATCCGGGATCGCGAGGGTGATGAGCCCGGTCTGGCCGGTGCGCAGTCCGCGCGCGGAGACGTTGAGTTGGTATCCGAGATCGCGGACTGCCTTGAGGACGAGATCGCGGGTCTCGGGTCTGACGTTGGCGTTGCCGCTGAGCACGTTGGAGACCGTGCGAGCGGTGACGCCTGCAGCAGCGCCGACATCGGCCATGGTCACCGGGCGGGTTCGCGATCGCGGCATCGGCATTATTCCTCCCATGAGCGTTCCCCGATCATCCCAGGTCGACGGTCGGCGAGAGGCGCACGGTCACCCAGGCGATGGCGGGGATCCGGAACGAGAGGACGCCGTCGGACAGCGCAACGGCGAGGAGTCGCGGAGTGACGGTGTCGGGGAGCTCCGCCGAGTTCGTCGCGAACGGGTCCTCGTGTCGGAGGATCAGCGCCTCCGTCACGGTGAGGGCGGGGAACGCGGTGAGGTCGACCGTGGTCTCCGTGACGCCGTCGGTCGCGCGGTTGACGATCATCAGGTCGAGGGAGCCGTCGGCGTGTGCCGCTGCGGCGAAGGCGAGGACGGGAGCGGAGTCCTCGCCCTCTCCCGTGCTGTCCGCCTCGACGACGGTCCGGAGCGCGGTCGCGCCGGCGGAACGCCGTGCCTGGGCGAACGGCCAGAAGGTGCTCTGCCGCCAGGCGGGGCCGTCCGGCTCGGTCATGATCGGACCGATGACGTTCACCAGCTGAGCCATGCTCGCTGCACGGACGATGTCGGCTCTGTTGATCATGCTGATGAGCATGTCGCCCACGACGACGGCGTCCGCTGCCGTGTAGCGGTCCTCGAGGAGTCGGGGCGCCTCCTCCCATTCGAGCCCTCCGGCGACGCGCTCGTCGTGGGCGACGAAGTCCCACACGTTCCACTCGTCGAAGGAGATGGCGATCGGACGCTCTGATCGCGTCTGTGCGCGCACCTGTCCGATCGTGTCGGCGATGGCGGTGATGAAGCGATCCATCGCGACGCCGGAGGCGAGGAACGCGGCCAGGTCGCCGTCGTAGCGGAAGTACTGGTGGCAGGACACGAAGTCGACGTGCTCGATCGTGTGCAGCAGTACCTCCTGCTCCCAGGCTCCGAAGGTGGCCATCCGGTCGTTCGAGCTGCCGCAGACGATCAGTTCGAGGCAGGGGTCGAGTGCGCGCATGGCGGCGGCGGTGCGGGCGGCGAGACGCCCGTACTCGTCGGCGCTCAGGTGGCCGATCTGCCACGGCCCGTCCATCTCGTTGCCGATGCACCAGAGACGGATGCCGTGCGCCTCGTCGGCGCCGTTCGCGCGCCGCTCGTCCGAGAGAGTGGTGCCGCCGGGGTGGTTCGCGTACTCCAGCAGGTGCAGGGCCGAGCGGATTCCGTCGGTCCCGAGGTTCAGCGCCATCATCGGCTCGACGCGTGCCGCCCGGCACCAGCGGACGAACTCGTCGACCCCGAAGCGGTTCGGCTCGACGGTGTGCCAGGCAGGATCGAGCCGGACGGGACGGTCCTCGACCGGACCGATGCCGTCGCGCCAGTCGTACGCCGAGACGAAGTTACCGCCCGGGTAGCGGACGGTCGTGACCCCGAGCTCCTCGACGAGCGCGAGGACGTCGGTGCGGAATCCGTCGGCGTCGGCACTCTCGTGCGAAGGATCGAGCAGGCCGCCGTACACGCCTCGGCCCAGGTGCTCCACGAACGATCCGAAGAGCCGCGGATCGATCGTCCCGACCGTGAAGGCGGGGTGCACGATGCCGTGCGCTCGGTGGACGGGGTGCGAGGTCATGGCCATTCCGTTTCATCGATGAACTGGTGCGCACAGTATGCACGCCTCGACCAGCACACCGCGATCCGAAAGGGATGGTGTCGAATGTTGACGGGGTCGGCCCGGCGGCTCTACTATCGCCGACAGCGGTCCTCGATTTCATCGATGAAATGCCTGCACCAGGTGGCCGAGTCAATGAAGACAGTGAAAGCGAGGCACGTCGTGAGGCGTCACAGCACCCGGATCAGCATCGTCGCAGCGGTCACAGCCGCGACTGCGGCCCTTCTTCTCAGCGGCTGCACGCCGTCGTCCGCGGGAGGCGCCTCGGCCGGGAACGGCGGCGACACCTTGACCGTCTGGCACTACTACTCCGTCGACGGCCAGACCGCCGGACTCGAGGAGCTCGCGTCGGACTTCGAAACGACGCACGAGGGGGTCGCGGTCGAGAACGTCTACGTTCCGTTCGACCAGCTGACGAACAAGCTCGTGCAGGCCGCGGGAACGGGCACCGGCCCCGATGTGGTCGTCTACAACGCCGCCGATACCTTCACCCTCACCGAGGCGAAGGCCATCGAGCCGATGAACGAGTGGTGGGACCAGTACGCCGACGCCGGGCAGTTCCCCGACGCCGTCGTGCAGAAGGTCGGCGACGACGTCATGGGCGTGCAGGGCTTCGTGAACCTGATCGGCCTCTGGTACAACCAGGACATCCTCACCGAGCTGGGTGTCGAGGCTCCCACCACGTTCGAGGAGCTCGAGGCGGATCTCGCCTCGGCCACGGCCGCCGGCAAGGACGGCATCACGCTGACCGGCAAGGCGAACTCCGAGGGCGAGTGGCAGGCGTTCCCGTGGCTCTCGCGTGCCGGGTGGGACTACGCCGCACCCGAGCAGCAGCCTCTGCAGGACGCGTTCGCGATGGTGCAGGACTGGACCGCGAAGGGCTACCTGACCAAGGAGGCGGCGACGTGGGACCAGACGGTCCCTTTCCAGCAGTTCGCCGCGGGGAACACGGCCTTCGCCGTCAACGGCAACTGGCAGATCACCTCGGCCGAGAAGGACGCCGCGTTCGAGTACGGGGTCGTGCCGATCCCCGTCGGTGAGGGCGGCTCGGTCTACCTCGGCGGTGAGGTGCAGAACGTGGGCGCCTTCTCCGAGAACAAGGCGCTCGCGCAGGAGTACCTCGAGCAGGAGTTCTTCTCGAAGCAGGGGCAGCTGACGCTGCTCGACGCCTTCGGCTCGATCCCCGCCCGTGCCGATGCAGCTGCCGACGACAAGGTCGGCAGCGACCCGATCCTTTCCCAGTTCGCGGCGATCCTCCAGGACGACGGCCACACCTCGCCTGACCCGGCGATCCCGTCCGAGAACGTCGCGAAGGTGCTGCAGACCGTCGGTGAGTCCTGGAGCGCGGCGGTCGCCGGCAGCGGGACCCCCGAGCAGCTCTCGAGCGACCTGATGACGACCCTGACGCCGCTGCTCCAGCAGTAGCAGACCCCGACGAGAGAATGGAGCGACCGTGAGCAGCACCTCGACCACGACCCGGAGACGATCCGGCGTCGGCGGCGGCCGACTGGGCTTCGCCGCACCGGGAGGAGTGCTGCTCGCGGCGCTGTCGCTCTACCCCATCTACCTGCTGATGAGGATGAGCGTCAGCGAGGTCAGCTCCGGAACCCTCAACGGGGACTGGCCGTTCGTCGGCGTCCAGAACTTCCTCGCGCTGCTCGAGGGCTCCGACCTCGGCGGCGCCACGCTGCGCACCGGGGCCTTCGTGGTCCTGGTCACGGTCGTCGGGGTCGTCGGAGGACTCGGAGCGGCGATCGCCCTCCGGTCCTCCCGACTGGGCAGTGCCTTCCTCCTCGGGATGATGGTGTTCATCTGGGCCATGCCGCCCGTGGTGAACGGCAGCATCTGGAAGTTCCTCCTCGCCGATCAGGGTCTGGTCAACACGCTCGTGCGGGCGACCGGCCTCTCGGCGGAGGGCGTCCCCTTCCTCTACGACGCGAGGTTCGCGCTGCTTTCGGTCGCGATTGTGAACGCCTGGGCCGTCATCCCCTTCAATGCGCTGGTCTTCCGGTCGGCTCTGCTGGGCATCGACCCCGAGATCCTCGAGGCGGCCTCGGTCGACGGCGCGAGCCGCTGGCAGGAGATCCGGAGCATCCTCATCCCCGCGGCGCGGCCGACCGCCGTCATCCTGGCGATCCTGACCGTCGTCTACGCCTTCCGCAGCTTCGACTTCATCTACGTGATGACCGCCGGCGGCCCCGGAGACGCGACGTCCACGCTGCCCTACCTCAGCTACTCCCAGGCCTTCGTCCAGCACGACTACGGACTTGGTTCCGCGACGGGCATCATCGCCCTCGCCATCGTGGCGGTCCTCGCCGTCGTCTACGTCCGATCGACCAGGAGCGAGTCCTGATGAGCACCCTCACCGCCCCCCTGACCCGCCTGCGAGGCGGCGCTGCGACCCGCGTCGCGCGACCGTCCCGCACCCGGGAGCCGGTCGCCTTCACCGTACGCGTGGTGCTCTACGTCCTGTACGGGCTGCCCCTTGTCTGGATCGTGCTCACCTCCCTCAAGCGCCAGGGCGACGTCGTCGGCGGAGCGATCCTCTCGGCGCCCTCCTTCGACGCCTATGCGGAGGCGCTCGCGAACCCCGCCCTCGCGACGGCGCTCGCCCAGTCGGCGCAGATCGCCCTCGGGACCACTGCACTGGTGCTCGCGCTCGGCGTCCCGTTCGCCTACGCGCTGCGCCGCGTCGACGGCGTCGTCGCCGGTCTCGTCCTCGGGCTGCTGATCTTCCTGCAGATGGTGCCGCAGACGGCGAGCATCATCCCTCTGTTCGCGATCTTCAGCAGGCTCGGTCTTCTGGACACCACCGCCGGTCTCGTCCTCGCCGATACGGCGATGTTGCTGCCGTGGGCCGTGCTGCTGCTGCGACCGTTCTTCGCCGCGGTGCCCGACGCCATCGAAGAGGCCGCCTCCATCGACGGGGCCGGTCGGCTGCGCACCTTCTTCGCCGTCGTCGTCCCGATCGTTCGAAACGGCATGGCGACGGTCGGCTCGCTGATCTTCCTCGTCGCCTGGGGTGAGTTCCTCTTCGCGATCAACCTCTTCCTCTCTCCGGTCAACTACCCGATCAGCGCTCTCATCGCGCAGCAGACGTCGGGGTACGGGATCGACTGGCCCGGGCTGATGGCTCTCGCGGTCATCTCCTCGCTGCCGCTGCTGGCCGTCTACGTGCTGTCGTTCCGGCTGCTGCGTGAGGGCCTCGCCGTCGGCAGCGTCAAGTAGCAGTCGTCCTTCCTCTCGTCCCGCGCCACTCGTGAAAGATCCCGTCATGACCTTCTCCCCAGCCCTGCCCGTTGACCCGGCCGCCGGGACCCTGACACCCCTCGCCATCGACCGGGTCCAGCTGGACCCGGAGGGGTTCTGGGGACGTCGGGTCGCCGTCAACGCGACCGCCACCTTCGAGCACAACCTCGGCTGGCTGGAGCGCGCCGGATGGCTCCGGAACTTCGACCTCGCCGTCGAGGGCGGACTCGCCGTAGGCCGTCAGGGACGCGAGTTCGCCGACTCCGAGGTCTACAAGACCCTCGAAGGGCTCTGCTGGCACACCGCCGGACGTGAGGACCCGGAGACCGAATCGATCATCCGCGCTCTCACCGCCCGCATCGTCAGTGCGCAGGAGAGCGACGGCTATCTCGGCACCCGCTTCGGCCGGCACGGTCAGGCTGAGCGTTACAGCGACCTCGAGTGGGGCCATGAGCTGTACAACGCCGGACACCTCCTCCAGGCCGCGGTCGCGCGACTGCGCACCCACGGTGAGGACGGGTTCACGCAGGCCGCGCGCCGTCTCGCCGACCACATCTGCTCGGAGTTCGGGGCGGACGGCCGCCAGACGGTCTGCGGACATCCGGAGATCGAGGTCGCGCTCACGGAGTTCGCCCGCGCCACGGGGGAGGAGCGCTACCTCGAGCAAGCCCGCGTGTTCTTGGACCGCCGCGGTCACCAGAGCCTGGAAGACGTCGAATTCGGTCGCGCCTACTTCCAGGACGACGTCCCGATCCGCGAGGCCAAGGTCCTCCGCGGACACGCGGTGCGCGCCCTCTACCTCACGTCCGCGGTGGTCGACGTCGCCGTGGACACTGATGACGCCGAGCTGCTCGCGATCGTCGAGCGGCAGTGGGAGGCCACAGTCGCACGCCGGACCTACATCACCGGTGGAATGGGCTCGCATCACCAGGACGAGGCGTTCGGCGCCGACTTCGAGCTACCCAACGACCGCGCGTACTGCGAGACCTGCGCCGGCGTGGGCTCGATCATGCTCTCGTGGAGGTTGCTGCTCGCCACCGGCCGCCCGCGCTACGCGGACCTGATCGAACGCACTCTGCACAACATCATCGCCACCGCCGTGTCCGAGGACGGCCGCTCCTTCTTCTACGCGAACACCCTCCACCGGCGCGAG
This sequence comes from Rathayibacter sp. AY1D2, assembly GCF_002932695.1. Taxonomy (NCBI): domain Bacteria; kingdom Bacillati; phylum Actinomycetota; class Actinomycetes; order Micrococcales; family Microbacteriaceae; genus Rathayibacter; species Rathayibacter sp. AY1D2. The sequence goes on from NZ_PSVX01000021.1 coordinate 13,152, forward strand.
CCGGGCGTCGCGTCCTCCCCGGAGGAGCAGTCCAAGCGCGCGGACTCCAGTCAGCGGGCGGCGTGGTTCGACGTCGCCTGCTGCCCCAACAACCTCGCCCGCACCTTCGCCTCGCTGTCCGGCTACCTCGCCACCACCGATGCGAAGGGTGTGCAGCTGCACCAGTACGCGTCCGCCACGATCTCCGCCGCTCTCCTCCAGGGAGACGTCTCGATGGAGGTCTCCAGCGACCTGCCGGAGCGGGGGCGAGTCGCCGTGACCATCACGCGCACACCCGTCGAGCCGTGGACTCTGACGCTGCGGATCCCGACCTGGGCGACGAACGCGGACGTCGTCGTCGTCTCCGCCGACGGGGATGCTGCCGAGACGCCGACCGGACCGTTCCACGGCACGCTCCACCTCGAACGGCGTTTCCGCGTCGGCGACCGGATCGAACTCGACCTCCCCTTCGAACCCGTCCTCGTGCAGCCCGACGAGAGGATCGATGCCACCCGCGGCACCGTCGCCGTCCAGCACGGACCGGACATCCTCTGCCTCGAGTCCGTCGACCTCCCCGCCGGCGCCCACGTCGACGACATCGCCCTGGACGCCGGAGCGGTCCCGATCGCGCGAGAGGGGCGTGTGACTCTCGCCGGCAGCGTCGCCGAACGCGACGAGCACGAATGGCCCTTCTCCAGAATCCCTCGAACCCCGCACCGACGGCCGTTGACCGTGGCGCTCACCCCGTACCGGTCGTGGGGATCCCGAGGTCCCGTGTCGATGCGCATCTGGCTTCCCGTGAACCACTCCTGATTCCCGGGCGAGCTCCCACCGCCGGGCGGATCCTCGCTCCTCTGCGGCGGCCGCCGGTCACCGTATCCGCACTTCGACGAAGAAGGTAGGACATGTCCCTCCTCTCACGCAGAGCCTCTCGGCTGCTCGCGGCACTCACGATCAGCGTCATCGCCGCAGCAGGATCGGTGGTGGTCGGCCAGACCGCCGACGCCGCCACCAGCTACCCCTACACGCTCGCCTCCGACAAGATCCGCGCGAGCTTCGCCGCGGACGGGTCGATGCAGTCGCTCAAGATCGTCGGCGACCTACACGACACCGAATACCTGATGAACCCGGACAGCGCTCCGGAGCAGGCCCGCGAGACGAACAGCAAGTACCGCCAGTGGTTCGGGAACCTGATGTTCTCCTACGCGAACGGCACGGGAGCAGTGTCGACCACCGGTGTCGGCGCGAACCCCTGGAAGACCGCGTGGACCTCCCAGTCGGCCGACGGCCGCACCGTCTCGGCGACGTCGAGCAGTGTGACGGTCACCCACCAGAACTCCACCAACGCGGAAGGCGTGAAGGGCTTCACCGTCACCGAGACGTACTCTCTCGCCTCCGACGGCTCCCTGGTCTGGAAGCAGGACGTCAAGAACACCGCGGCCACGCAGCTCGTCATCGGCGACTGGGGTGTCCCCGTTCCCGGCAACGAGCTATGGAGGCAGGGCGACTCGATCTACGAGACCCGGGTCCTCACACACTCCTACGTGGGTAAGAACGGCTCCTACGTCACTCTCGAGCGTCCCAGCGGCCAGGGCCCGTTCATCGCCATGACCGCCGACACCGCATCCGGCTCCGGCTTCGAGTACCAGGACCGCTGGCGCACCGAGGAAGTCGGCAACACCTCCTGGGCCTGGAACTCGGCGAACGAGAGCTCGAACATCAAGGGCCTCAACATCTACTACCCGCACTCCACCGCGATCCAGAAGACCAACCGCGGCTACCTCAGCTCCACCAGTGTCGCCATCGCGCCGGGCGCGACGAAGAGCTACACCTATCGCATCGGCAAGGTCGATGACGACGCAGCACTCAAGCAGACGATGTTCGATCGAGGGCTGCTCGACACCACGGTCGTCCCCGGACTCATCGTGCCCATCGACCGGCGCGCAGAGATGGCGTTCCGGATCAAGGGCACCATCACGTCAGTCACCGCGCGCAACCGCAACGACCTCAAGGGGTCAGCGCCCACGAACCCCGTCGTGACGTTCTCCCGGAGCAACGGCGACTACCGGATCTACGGGATGACCTTCGACCGCACGCAGCTGGGCGCCAACGACGTCACCGTCTCGTACACGGACCAGACCGGCGCCGCGCGGCAGTCCGTCCTCCAGTTCTCCGTGATCGACAGTGTCGCGGGACTCCTCGACACGCATGCGAAGTTCATGGTCGAGAAGACCCAGTGGAAGCCGTCCGACGGACTCTCCGCGAGCGACATCCGCAACTACACCTTCGACGACTGGATGATGAACGCCCCCGACGGCAGCCTCGCCACCACGACGAACGCCCCTCAGGGCCGCCGCAACGAGTACGCCGGCTACTACGGGCTCGGCGACGACTGGGGACTCCCGCACGGCCAGTTCCTCGCGGAGAAGCTCGTCGCCCTGCCCGACGCCACCCAGATCAAGGCCCTCGACGACTACCTCCAGAAGGCCGTCTGGGAGAACCTGATGGGGAACACGTCGCCCAGCGCCGCGCCGAAGTACACCGTCTACGACTTCTGGGAGCAGGGGAAGCCCGGCAGCCTGAACACCACGCCCGGCTACCGCGGCTACGCCTACCCGCACGTCTACAACACGTTCTTCGGCATGTACAACATCGCCAAGCAGAACCCCTCCGCGATCGCCTACGCCCACCCCGCTCAGTGGTACCTGACGACGGCCTACGGGATCTTCAAGGAGCTCTACGAGGGACCCGTCGCCTACAACTGGGAGACCGGACTCATGGGTGAGCTCTCGACACCCGATCTCATCGCCGCATTGCGCGCCGAGGGACTGGACACGCAGGCCAACGACATCGAAGCGAAGATGGCGATCAAGTACGCCAACTTCTCCTCCAACGCCTACCCCTACGGCTCCGAGTACAGCTACGACAACACGGGGGAGGAGGCGGTCTACACCCTCGCCAAGCTCAACGTGAACGACGACAAGACGAACGCCCTGCGCGTCATGCGCGACATCGTCGCCAAGACGGAGGCCGCCCGCGGACGCATGCCCGTCTGGTACTGGTACTCCGACCCCACCACCATCACGGGCGAGAACTGGTGGCAGTTCCAGTACAGCGCCTCCCTCGCCGGCTACACGATGGACGACTACATCAACCACACCGCAGCACTCGAGACCGGAACCACGGCCATCACCGCCGCGCGCCGCGCCGAGCTGCAGCGCCTGAACTACGCCGGCAAGGTCGCAGGACTCGCGACCATCAACTCCGGCCAGATCAGCAACGCGCCGGCCAACATCGGAGCCGCATCGTGGTCGTACCAGGCCGAGCGCGGCAACCTCGGCACCCTCGGGGTCGGCGGAGGCGCGAACGTCAAGCTGAACAACGGCTGGCGGGGCATGACCGGCGAGAGCGATCTCGGACTGTGGGGCACCCTGCAGACCCTCAGCGCCGACGTCGTCACCGATGACCCGATCTTCGGAGTCGTCGGATACGGAGCGGACGTCTCGCGGGACGCCTACTCCACCACCGTCATCCCGAAGGACGGCCTGCAGCGCCGCCTCAACCTGGTGACCCAGCAGCTGTCGGTCGACCTCGAGAACGACGCCTACTCGCAGGCGATCGTCGGCTCGAACAGCGCCGACCTGCGCCTGGACATGCTCAACCGCACCGGCACCGCACACTCCGGCATCGCGGAGGTCAGCGGCCTCGCGCAGGGCAGCTACGCGGTCATCGTGAACGGCGTGCGCCAGCGCACCGTCAACGTCTACCGGCCCGCCTCTCTCGCGGGAACGCTTCCCGCGCCGGTCCGCGTCCCGTTCGATGCGCCCGCCGGCAGCACGTACATCGTCCACCTGGTCTCGACCGCCCCGGGCGCGAATGCGGCGCCGACCGTCAACGCCGGACCCGACCAGGCCGGGCTGTCCCTCGGACTCGATCCGATCCAGCTCAGCGGATCCGCCTCCGACGACGGACTCGGCTCGCCGAACGGAACCCTGACGACGCAGTGGAGCGTGCAGTCTGCTCCTGCCGGTGCCACCGCGACCTTCGCGTCGCCGACTGCTCGCCGCACGTCTGCGTCGGTGAGTACCGCCGGCAGCTACGTGTTCGCACTCCGGGCAAGCGACGGCGTCCTTGCGACCACCGACACGGTGTCCGTGACCGTTCAAGCCCTGCAGCCGCTCCCGGCCGACTGGGTGACCTACACCTTCGACTCATCGTCGAACGGCACCGTCCCCGACGCCTCCGGCAACGGCAACGCGCTCGCGCTCAAGGGGACGGCGGCAACCGCCACCGACGGCACGGCGAGCGTGCTGCGGCTGAACGGAAGCGACGGGGCCTTCGCCCAGCTGCCGTCGGACATCCTGTCACGCTCGAAGGACCTGACCATCTCGATGAGGGTGAAGGTCGATTCGATCTCCACCTTCAGCCGGCTGTTCGACTTCGGCAGCAGCACCCAGAAGTACGTGTTCCTCACGCCGAAGTCGACTGACGGGAAGCTAGGGCTCGCCCTCACGACCTCCGGTAATGGAGCGGAGACACGGATCTCGACGAACTTCACGATGCCCGCTGGGCAGTGGACCGACATCAAGGTGACCTTCAAGGCGAATACGAACGGCACGACGACGGGAACGATCTTCGCCAACGGAGTGCAGGTCGGGCAGAACACCGCCATGCCGCTCGCTCCGAAGGACCTAGGCCGCACCAGCGGCAACTTCCTCGGCAAGTCACAGTTCCCCGACCCGTACCTCGCCGGCAGCTTCGACAGCTTCGAGATCGACGGAGTCGTGCGCTAACGACACCCGAAAGACCAGCGCTGAACCGCTCGTCGCCCCCTCCTCACGCGGCGACGAGCGGTTCAGCACCTCTTCCCGCGCACAACTTCTGCGCATCAGCCCTCGCCCGCTGGCGCCACCGAGGGGCGAGCTGGTTGAGGTTGCTCGAGACGTACCCGATCGTGCTGCGGATGTTCGTCAGATCCGCGGCAACTGACTTGAACTCCGCGTCCGTGATGACCGCGTCCTCGGCCGTCGCGGACTCGAATGGGGAAGTGCGACGCCCGCAGCGGGTCGAGCAGGCTGTCGCCGGCGACTACTCGCCGTCCTTCGCCCTCGCGCTGATGCAGAAGGACGCGGGGCTGATCCAGGCCTACGCGGACAGCGTCGGCGCACCCGTCCCTCGCGTCGCGACGGCCCGCCACTACATCGACGAGGCGATGGCCGCCGGCTTCGGCGGGGAGAACGCCTCGGCGCTGATCAAGGCGATCGCCGCGGAGGCCGACGTCGACCTGACCCGGCGCTGACCCTCCGCCCCGGGCTGCCCCTGCCCGGCCGTGACGGCCGCCGCAGGGGCTCCCCCGGCACCCTCCCCGTCCAGGCCGCGCCGCGTGCTTCACTGGAGGGATGACCACGCGTGACGACCACATCGCCGACTTCGCCGAGTTCCTGACCGCCTCCCCCTCCTCGTACCACGCGGCCGCCGAGGCGGCACGGCGCCTCGAGGGAGCCGGATTCACGGGGCTGGACGAGACGCAGGCGTGGCCCGCGGGGCCCGGCCGGTACTACGTCGTCCGCGACGGCGCGATCATCGCCTGGCACCTGCCCGAGGGCTCCGGGGCGACCACGCCCTTCCGCATCCTGGGCGCCCACACCGACTCCCCCGGCTTCATGCTCAAGCCCCGGCCGACGATCGGTTCGAAGGGCTGGCTGCAGGCCGGCGTCGAGATCTACGGCGGCCCGCTGCTCAACTCCTGGCTCGACCGCGAGCTCGAGCTGGCCGGGCGCGTGGTCACCCGCGACGCCTCGACGCGCCTGCTCCGGACCGGCCCGCTGCTGCGGATCCCGCAGCTCGCGATCCACCTCGACCGCACGGCGAACGAGGGCCTCACCCTCGACCGCCAGAAGCACACCGTCCCCGTGTTCGGCATCGGCGACGCCTCCGAGGTCGACCTGCTCCAGCTGCTCGCCGAGCACGCCGGGCTCGACGACGCCTCCGACATCGCCGGCTACGACCTGCTCACCGCCGACACGCAGGCGCCGCGCCGCTTCGGGCTCGACGAGATGTTCCTCGCCGCCGGGCGGATGGACGACCTCAGCTCCGTGCACGCCGGCCTCGTCGCGCTCCTCGCGGCGAGCGCCGATCCCGCGGCGCCGCCCGCGCACATCAGCGTGCTCGCCGCCTTCGACCACGAGGAGCTCGGCTCGGCGAGCCGGTCCGGAGCGAGCGGGCCGTTCCTCGAGGACGTCCTCTCGCGCATCGGCACGGCCCTCGGCGCCGGCGTCGACGAGCGCGCCCGGGCGATCGCCGCCTCCTGGTGCCTCTCGGCCGACGCGGGCCACTCGGTGCACCCCAACTACTCCGAGAAGCACGACCCGGCGAACCAGCCGGTCGCCGGGAAGGGGCCGCTGCTCAAGATCAACGCGACGCAGCGCTACGCGACGGATGCGCGCGGCGCGGCGCTGTGGGCGGGCGTCTGCGAGCGCGCCGGGGTCGGGTACCAGGAGTTCGTCTCGAACAACTCGGTGCCGTGCGGATCCACGATCGGCCCGCTGACCGCGACCCGGCTCGGCATCTCCACGGTCGACGTGGGAGTGCCGCTGCTCTCGATGCACTCGGCGCGCGAGCTCGCCCACGTGGACGACCTGGTCGCCCTGACCGCGGCGATCGAGGCCTTCTTCACTCCCTGAGCCGGGTCCGGCGCGACCGGGGCCCGTGGCTCCGCGCTGCCTGTGGGCGGACCCTGCGACTCCGTGCAACCGCCAGGCGGGCCCTGCGGCTCCGCTCAGTCGCCGGGCGGCCGCCGGCGCTGCTGCTTCGTCTCGGAGCGCTGCTGCTTCGCGGCGAGCCGGCGGCGGGTGGAGCCGCGCGTGGGCCGGGTCGGGCGTCGCGGGGCGGAGGGCGGCGCGAGGGCCGCGGTGATGATCCCGCGGAGCATCTCGAGGGCCGTCTCGCGGTTGCGCAGCTGCGAGCGCTCCTGCGCCACCGTGACGGTGACCGCTCCGGAGACGAGCCGCCGCCCGAGGCGCTCGAGCAGGCGCGAGCGCTGCTCGTCCGAGAGGGCCGTCGACTCCTCGACGCTCCAGGTGAGCTGCACGCGGCTGTCGGAGGTGTTCACGTGCTGCCCGCCGGGCCCGGAGGAGCGCGAGAACCGCCACTGCAGCTCCGATGCGGGGACGACGAGCCCCGGCCGCACCTCGAGATCCATGCGGCAAGCCTGGCACGCGCCCGCCCCGGGGCGGGAGCGCCGGCGATCCACTCCCGGGTGCGGTGTCCTCTTCCGGACGTGTCCGCTACAGGCTCTTGTCCCCGCGGTGGTCACGTCCGGACACTGGAGAGGTGCCCGGGCGGGCGCATCGGCCGACTCCTCACTGCCACCCGAAGGCGTCGAGGGGTCGGCCGCACGGCTCGGTCCCGCGGGAGCTCAATCGCGCGGCACCGTCTCGGCGAGGTCGATCTCGCCGTCGTCCAGCGCTCCCGGTTCGAGCGCCTCCGGATCGTCGAGCACCGGCTCTCCGGCACCGGCGTCGCCGTCGCGGGTGCGCGAGTCCGCCGCCCACGCCGTGCCGAGCGCGAAGAGCGTCGCCACTCCGTAGTGCTCCATCGCGGCGGCCACGCGGCGGCGGCCGGTCCGCGGATTCATGCCGAGCCGGTGCGACGCGGTCTCGAGCGTGACGCCCTGGCGCATCAGCCGGAGCAGCGGCAGCCAGCTCTGGTCGACCGCTCCGATCGGAGCGGCCTGCCGCCACAGCACCTCGAAGTACGACTCGACCAGACCGGCCAGCGCCGCATGGCGCACGCCGAGCACGCTGGTCGGCTTCGTCTCGCCCCACTCGAACGGGACGGCGAGGTGGTCGCCGTCGACCCAGAACCAGCTCGGCGGGCTCTCGAGGAGCCGGTACTCGACGCCCGCCGCCTGGTACGCCTCCACCCGGGCGAGCACCCGGGGGTCGCGCGCGCCGGCGGCCGGCATGATGACGCGCACCCGGTCCTTCGCCGCGAGCGCGTGCCCGAAGCGGATCGCCCGCTCCGTCGGCGGGTCGAGGAACCGCTCCACGTCCGGGAGCACCGCCACGAGCGAGCCGGAGTCGCGGCGCACCAGGTCGAACCAGAGGTCCTCGGAGGCGTGCGGCCCGTGGCGGAGGAGGGTCGGCACGGGATCCGACGTGTCCTCGCCGACCCGCCAGGCGCCGAGCAGCATCGGCAGGCCCGCGACGACGCGCTCGATCCCGTCCAGGGACTCCCTGCCCGCCCGCCGCGCCGACTCCGTGTGCCGGGCGATGGCCGCGGCCGCCCACTCCATCGGCGCCGGGAAGTCGAGCTGCTCGCCCTCGCCGCCCATGAGCCCCCGGCCGCGGAGCCGCTCGATCGCCGCAGCGACCTCGGCCTCGTCGATGTGGGTCAGCTCCGCCGCGTCGGCCAGCGTCGCCGGCCGTCCCCGCAGCAGCGCAGCCAGGAGTCCGTCGTCGTCCATGCGTCTCCTTCGCCGTGGGCCGTCACCCGAGGGTGCCGTCTCCGCGGTCGAGGAGCAAGGGACGCGCGGCGGACGGCGGGGAGCGGCCAGGCGGGGGCGGCGGATGAACTCGTGACGAGCACGGACCTCGGCTCAGCTGAGGACTTCCAGCGGAGACCTCTTCTTCGCTCCCGATCGCACTCTTTCGCAGTGGCGCCTCGTCACCGGGAAGGCGGTGGTCACTGCGGGCGTCCGGGATCGATCAGGAGCGCGGTACTGCGGTCACTCGGACAGCAGCGGGATCGAGCGGCCCAGGCGCCTGCCGTACTCGGCGATGGCGCGGCCGACGGGGAGCCGCTCGGCCTCGTAGCGCTCGAGCGCCTCGTCGACCGGGTGCCGCGCGAGGGAGCCGGCGAGGGCCAGCGCGTCGCCCGCCGCCTTGGCCGCACCCATGGCCGTGTGCGGCCTTACCGTCACGGCGGCGTCACCGAGGAGGGCGACCCGGCCGCGGACCGTCCGCGGCGGGACGTAGTCGACGATCGCCTGCAGGAAGGGCTGCGGCTCGGCCAGGACGGCGGCCGCGAGGGGCGGCGGCAGGCGGTCGAGCGCGTCTTCCTCGAGCCGGCGGCGGAGGTCGTGGGCGAGATCGCCGGGCGCGAGGGACACGCTCTCCGGCGGACGGCCGGACGCCGTCATCACTCCGCGGAGGGCGTCCTCGGAGAGGGGCCGGTACCAGACCCAGTTGTAGCGCCGTCGGCCGGGCTCCACCTCGCCGGCGGGTCCGGGGACGAGGTAGCCGAGCATGTGCTCGCCGGGCGCGGTGTAGAAGGCGAAACGCCCGAGGAGAGTCGCCGCGGCCTGGGCGGGGAGCGCCGACTCCGGGATCAGCCCGCGCCAGGTCGAGTAGCCGACATAGCGGTTCCCCGGTGCCTCGGGCGCGACCGCCGCGCGCATGACGGATCCGAGGCCGTCGGCTCCGATGACGATCGAACTCCAGGCCGCTCCCGTCGCGCAGCTCGACGACGACCGGGTCCGTCCCGGTCGAGGGGCGCACCCCGGCGACGGCGTGACCGAGGAGGTAGCGGTCGGCGGGGATCCGCGAGCGGAGCGTGTCGTAGAGGTGGTCCCACGACACCTGCGTCTGCGGGGAGGGGTCGCGGCCGATCACGCGCCCGGAGCGGTCGAGGGTGATCCGCTCGTGCGCGACGACGCCGACCCGCGCCTCGTCGTCGCGGCCGATCGCGTGCAGGAGGTCGATCAGGTCCTGCTGGGCCACCAGCCCGGCTCCCCGCCGCGACAGGCCCGTCGCCAACCGCTCGAGGACCGTCGCGCGGTGCCCGTCGCGGACGAGCAGGGCCGCGGCGAACAGTCCGCCGATCGAGCCGCCGACGATCCCGACGTCGAGCGGGCGCACCGCTCCTCCTGCTGCCATGAGCGCGACCGTACCGGCGAGCGCGCGGCGCCCGTTCCTACAGACGGCGGAACAGCGCGGCCTCAGGTGCGGTCGTCCGCGCGCAGCGACCGGATCATTCCGCGGAGCAGGCGCGCCGCCGCCTGCCGCTCCTCCTCCGCGAGCCCCTCCAGCATCCGCAGCTCCACCCCGCGGACGGCGGCGGACGCCTCGGCCAGGCTCCGGCGTCCGCGCTCGGTGAGCCGGGCGGGGAGCACCTTTCCGACCGGAGCCGCGTCGGGGCGGGTGACGACGCCGTCGCGCTCCAGAGTCTTCAGCAGGACGTTCATCGACTGCCGGGTGACGAAGGCGCCCCGCGCGAGCTCCGAGTTCGAGAGGCCCGGCCGCTGGGCGAGGAGCTCGAGGCAGGAGTAGTGGGTGACCGTCATCCCGAGCGGGCGGAGCACGGCCTCCATCGCCGCGCGCAGGGCGCTCGACGCCTCCTTGAGGAGGTAGCCGAGCGAGGTCTCGAGGTCGATGCCGTCTTGACTCATGTCAGTATTCTGACATACGCTCCTGTGTGTCAGAAATCTGACACAACCGAGGAGGAACCCCATGCCCGTCACCGGCCCCGACTTCGTCTCGCTCCAGGTCCGCGACCTCGCGGCGTCCCAGGCGTTCTACGAGCAGTACCTCGGCCTGGTCCGCTCGCCCGCCGGCCCGCCGCACGCCGTCGTCTTCGCGACGACTCCGATCGCCTTCGCCCTGCGCGACCTCGCGCCCGGCACCGACCTCGACTCCGCCTCCCGCCCCGGTGTGGGCGCCGCGATCTGGCTGCACGCGACCGGCGTGCAGGAGATCCACGACGCGCTCGTCGCCGACGGGCACCCCGTCGTCGCGGCTCCGATCGACGGCCCGTTCGGGCGCACCTTCACCTTCGCCGACCCGGACGGCTACCACGTCACCCTGCACGACCGCGCCTGAGCGGGACGGTGCGGACCGCGCCTGAGCTGAGCGGGGCAGAGCGGGACGGGACGGGGCAGGGCGCCTCAGCCCATCGCGCGCAGCTGAGCCGCGAAGAGGTGCAGCGACCGGTCGACCTCGGGCAGCGCCGGCGTCCGGTTGAGGTGCCCGTGGGGCACGCCGGCGGCCAGGTGCCCGGTCACGGCGACGCCCGCCTCCGCGAGCTGGCGCAGGAGCAGCTCGGCCGACCCCCGCAGCTCGTCGTACTCGTTCACGAGGACCGTGACCGGAGGCAGACCCGCCAGCGGCGCGGAGCCGGGCAGCGCCTCGACGGGGAGGTCGGAGATCCGCCCGAGGTAGGTGCGCACCATGCCCTCGATGCTCGACGGAGGGAAGCGGAGGACCGGCGGCAGCTCGCGCAGCTCGGCCGCGATCGCATCGTCGACGGCGGGGTTGGGGAAGTGGGCGAAGGGGTAGGCCAGGAGCACGTGCTCCGGCAGCCGCGCACCGGCGTCGCGCTCGCGGAGGACCGCGCCGAGGGCCAGGGCCGCTCCCGCGCTCGCGCCGCCGATCGCGACGGGCGTGGATCCGGACTCCGTGCTGCGGAGGTGCCGCCAGGCGGCGTGCACGTCGTCGAGCGGGACGGGGTAGCGGACGTCGGGGCCGGCGAGCCGGTAGTCGACGGAGACGACCCGGGCCCGCGCCCGGTGCGCGAGCTCCGCCGCGACGACGTGCGACTCGCGCATGTCGACGCTGCCGGCGGCGAATCCTCCTCCGTGCACCCAGAGCAGAGCGCGCTCGGGCGCGGCGGGCGAGTACACGCGCAGCGGGACCGGTCCGTGCGGGCCGGACGCCGTCTCCGCGACGACGTCGATCCCCTCCGGCAGCGACCAGGGCCCCGGATCCTCCTCGAACGCGGCCATGCGGGCGGCCTGCTCGGCGTCGAGCGGATACGCGAGGCCGGCCAGGAGAGGCAGCCGAGCGGCGAGGTACGGATCGAGCGGCATCGGCGCCTCCTGCGGGGTCGGGATCGCGGACCACGCTAGCCCGGCCGCGGGTCCTCGAGCGGCGCGTGCTCAGCCGCGTCGCCGCAGGAGCAGCACGCCGTCCAGGAGCACGGCGGCCGCGCCGTCGGGAGCGGTCACGGCGCGCTCCCGCGTCTCGACGAGCTCCGCGGTCCACTCGGCCGGGTCGAGGGCCAGCTCGGCGAGCTCCTCCTCGGGGCCGACGAGGTGCATCGCTCCGTGGCGGTGGTCGTCGCCGCTCGCCCACGGCGGGGGCGCGGCGTGCGAGACGACGGCGAGGCGGCCGCCGGGAGCGACGACGGAGGCCGCCCGCCGCAGCACGTCGATCCGCGGGAACTCGGCCATCGAGTGCAGGAAGCTCGCCGTCACCAGATCGAACTCCCCCACGACCGGCCAGTCCTCGGCGAGGTCGGCCTGCACGAAGTCCACGTCGGCGGCCCGCTCGGCCGCGGCCGCGCGCGCCCGGCCCAGCGCCGTCTCGGAGAGGTCGAGCCCGGTCACGCTCCAGCCGAGCGACGCCAGCCACAGCGCGTCCGCCCCCTCGCCGGCGCCGAGGTCGAGGGCGCGGCCCGGCGGCAGCGAGCCGACCAGCCCGACCAGCGTCGCGTTCGGCCGGCCCGACCAGATCCGATCGGAGTCGGCGTAGCGCGCCTCCCACTGCTCGCGTGCGGTGCTCATGCTGCTCCTCGTCCCCGGGCGCAGGGGCACCCGCGTCGAGGATGCCGCGCCGCCGCTCCGGCCGCCAGCCGTCGTGCCGAACCGGCACGGGCACCCGTCCCGCGGACGACACGGCCGGACGGAGCCGCGGCGCCGCGCGGACCCGCCGGACGCACTTCCCCGACACGCCCCGCGCCGATTAGCGTCGGTGCATGGCCCTCCGACTCGAAGAGATCATCGTCGACTGCACCGACTTCCGGACCCTCGGGCACTGGTGGCAGGAGGCGCTCGGCTGGGACGTCGTGGACGAGGACGAGGACGGCATCGAGCTGCTCGCCCCGTCGGGCCGCGGGCCGAGCCTCCTCTTCCTCGACGTACCCGAGCGCAAGACCGTGAAGAACCGCCTGCACCTGGATTTCGTGCCGGACGACCAGGAGGCGGAGGTCGCGCGGCTGGTCGGCCTGGGGGCGACGCGGTCCGACGTCGGGCAGGGCGAGCAGTCCTGGGTCGTGCTCGCCGACCCGGAGGGCAACGAGTTCTGCATCCTCTCGGCGCGGGAGTGAGAGCGCTTCCACTTTCCAGGACGGTTGTCGGGAAAGCGCTTCCATGCGCATGCATCGAAAAAGATTCTGAAATGTCAAGGGTAGAACGATCGTTCTCGACTCCCTAGCATCGCCTCCGACGCGTTTCCCGACCGGGAGCGCGCGGAGCCGAGGAGTCACCGTGACCACCTACGACAGACCCGTCGCCGCCGTCGGCATGACGCAGTCGCAGCAGCAGGGCGAGCTGCTCGCCGGCCGCGCCCTCGAGAACCGCGCCTTCGGCCTCTACGCGTACGCCTACCGCCTCACGCTGTCGGACTCCGCGGCGAGCGCCGCCCTCCGCCACGCGGCGGTCACCGTCCGCAGCGGACGGCCGCAGGGACTCGACGACACGGGCGCCCTCGACCTGATGCGCTCCGAGGTCGGGCGCGCGAGCGTGCAGCGCGGCGGCTCCGCGATGGAGCGCGCCGAGCAGGCCCCCGCGGCGATCCGCGAGGACGACCTGCTGCGCTCGGGCTTCCACCGCCGCCTGCACGCCCTGCCGACGCTCGAGCGCCAGGCCTGGCTGCTCCGGCACACCGGCGGCCACGACGTCGACGCGATCGCGGCGATGCTGCAGGAGCCGGCGGAGCGCATCCGCTCGGCCCTCGCCTCGGCCGCCCGCACGCTGGTCGAGGGCGAGCTGGCCGAGAGCGAGTCCGCGGAGTAGCGCGGCACGAGGTGCCCGAGAGACGCCGGGTCCAGCCGGCGGCGCCCCTCAGGCGTCTGGGACCCGGCCGCGACTCGGCGCGACCGGGAGGACGGGGTCAGTCGAGGTAGTCGATGTCGTCCCACGGCTGGTGGACGTCACCGGTGTCGCGGTCGTCGTCCGGTACCTCGAGCTCCTCGAAGATCACCGGAACACCCGTCGAGATCAGGACGCTGACCTGGCGGTTGCCCACGATCACGAAGTCGACGAGGCCTCCTCCGGCCTGCGTCGCCTCGGTCGCCGACCGCTTCAGCTCGGCGACGTCGGTCCCCTGGGACAGCCCGTAGGTCTTGCCCTCGATGGTGACGGTGGTGCGGATCATGTGGCGCTGCTGCTCCTCGGCTCGATGGGTTCAGCGTACGAATCGCGACAGAGCGCTGCCAGGCCTTGCGGTGGAGGCCCGCGGCTGCCACGGGTGAAGGGGCCGGCTGAGGCGAGCGGCGTCCGGAGCCGAGGCCGGAAGCAGCGTGACGGGCCGCTCGGGCGGATCCGCCGCTCCTGACCTCGGTTCCGGACACCGGGCGGCGGAGTCGACCGGGCGCGCTCCACGGAGCTCCCGCCGTAGCGTGGAACCTGTCCGCACGTTCCGCATCCGGCGACAAGGAGGATCCGATGACCGAGAAGAACACTCCCGAGGACCCGCAGACCACCGACCCCGAGCACGTCGACCCCGAGACGGCCACCGACCCCGAGGGCGACCCGGTCGAGAACCCGTCGGGCTGACGCCCGCACCGGAACGGCCCGCGGCCACCGGGACACCGCTGAGAAGGCGGAGTCCCGGTGGCCGCGGGCCGTTCCGGTGTCCGGCGCCGCCATACTGACGGAGTGCAGGCCGAGGACGATGAGCGCAGGGATCTCGAGCGGATCCTGTCGGCCCGACCCCGCGACGACGGCGCCGACCGGGACGAGCGGCGCGAGGCGCTGCGACGGCTCGGCGAGCTGGAGGCGGAGGACGCTCCTCCCGGAGTGACGGGATCCGGCGCTCAGACCGGCGCCGCGCCGTCCGGAGCGCAGCCGGGCGCGGCGCATCCCGCGACGGCGACCGACTCGCGTGCCCCCCTGCCGGCGGCCGCACTTCCGCTGTCGGCGACCGTCGGCTCCGAGACTGCGGAGTCGCCCGCCGAGCACCCCGACGGGCCGGCCCCGCGGACGCCGCACCCGCGCCGCCGCCGCCTCGTGCTCGCTGCCGCGATCGTCGGCGGAGCCGCGGTCGGCGCGATCGTCCCCACCGCGCTCCTCCTCCCTCCGCCCGCGGACCCCGTCGCCCCGCCGACCGCCTCCGCGGATCCCGCCGACCCCTTCGCCGCGCTCGTCGAGGGCTGGGAGCCGACCACCGACGTCCCGCCGGGCCTCGCTCTGCTCGCCGGGGAGGCCACGGTCTACGGCTCCGGGTTCGACACCGCCGAGAACGACCGCCTGCTGATCACCGAGCCGAACGGCACCACGGTGTGCCTCGCCGTGCAGCGCCCGGACGCGTCCTTCTTCGCCGGCTGCACCGGCTCGGAGGCGTTCTTCGCCGGGGAGCCCCTCCGGGTCAGCGGCACGACGCTCCGCAGCGGCGCCCCGGTGTACACGCAGATCCTGCTCCGCCCGGACGGGACGATCGAGGGCGGCTACCAGCTGGTGCCGGAGCCGCCGCAGCCTGAGGCGGAGGAGTCCGGAACGGTGGAGTCCGGGTCACCGGACCCCGCGACCAGCGAGCCCTGAACCGCCGGGCCCGCGACCAGCGAGCCGTGAGCCCGCGACCAGCGAGCCGCTAGGCGCGCGTCGCCTCCGCCGCGTCCGCGATCACCTGGGCCGCGGACGCCGTCCGCTCCCACACCGCGCGCTGCCGCTCGGCGCCCGTGCCCCGCGCCAGGACCCGCTCGACACCGCACGCCGCGACCTCCTCGTCGCCCGACTCCGCCAGCGCCCGACCCGCGTGGTCGAGCAGGCGCGCCAGTACCGCGGAGGCGGGGGCCGGGCAGTCGTCGACCGGATCGATCAGGTCGCCGGTCGTGCCGTGGCGGCTCGCCAGCCAGGAGGAGACGGCGATCACCGGAGTCGGCAGCGCCACGGGCGGGACCCCGGCGTCCGCGTCGCGCACGGCCGTCTCGGCGAGCGCCCGGATCAGGACGGCGATCAACGCCGAGTCCTCGGCGTGCAGCGGGACGTCGGCGATGCGCACCTCGACGGTCGGGTGCGCACGGGAGAGACGGGCGTCGAAGTAGAGCATGCCCTCGTCCAGCAGCACGCCGCAGGAGGTGAGGGAGGCGACGACGCTCCGGTACTGCTCGACGTCGCCCCAGATCCCGACCGGGCCGGCGGTGGGCCAGCGCCCCCAGGACTGGTAGCGCCAGCTGGCGAACCCGGTGTCGGCGCCGGCGCTCAGCGGGGAGTTGGTGCTCAGGGCGAGGAGGGCGGGCAGCCAGCCGCGCAGCCGGTCGAGGACCGCGATCCCCTCCTCCGGCGACCCGATCCCGACATGGACGTGCAGGCCGCAGGTGAACTGCTCGCGGGCGACGAGGCCGAAGCGCTCGGCCATCCGGTCGTAGCGCTCGTCGGCCGAGAGGTGCGGCTCGAACGCGGCGGGGCTGGTCGCGACCGCGACGGCGCGGGCACCGACCTCGCGGGCGGAGTCGTCGGCCAGGCGGCGGCCCTCGCGCAGTCCGGCCAGCAGCGCGTCGTACGTGCGGGCGGGCGAGCCGACCGCCTCGATCTGCTCCGCCTTGAGCTCGGCGGCCAGGGCGACCGCCGCGGAGCCGCGCACGGAGCCGAGCAGCAGCGGCGCCGCGGGCGTCGGGAGGAACGTACCGGCGTCGACGAGGAGGTACTCCTCCTCCACCCCGAAGGTGCGGGCGCTCACCGGAGCGCCTTCCGCTCGAGTCCCCCGCCGCAGCCCACCCGGTCATCCCACCGTGCCGGGCGCCCGCCGGGCAACCGTCCTCGGCCGATGTTCAGCGTCGGGACGCCCGCGGCGCCGGTCCGCGGGCGGGCTGTCAAGGCCGGGTGCTGCCGGGCGCGGAGCGGCAGGATCGGAGCACACCCAGAACCGGAGGTCCCCGTGCCCGACAGCACTCCCGAGCAGACCGAGTACGACGTCGCCGTCATCGGCGCAGGACCCGCGGGGACGGCCGCCGCCCTCCGCGCCGCGGAGCTGGGAGCGCGCGTCGTCGTGCTCGAGGCCGCGCGCGTCGGCGGCACCTGCGTCAACACCGGCTGCGTGCCCACCCGCGTCCTCGCGAAGACGGCGCGGATGATGCGCGAGACCCGCTCCGCCGGCGACTACGGGATCGAGATCGGCACTCCCGTCCTCGACTGGGCAGCGACCGTGCGCCACGTGCACGAGCGCGTCGACCTGGTGCGCTCGATCAAGCGCGAGGCGCAGCGGTTCGAGGAGGCGGGGGTCGACCTGATCCACGAGGGCCGCGCCCGCTTCGTCGACGAGAGCACCCTCGTGCTCGACAGCGGGCGGCGGATCCGCGCGCGCTCGATCATGGTCTGCGTCGGCGGGCACTCGCGGCGGCTGCCGATCCCGGGCGCCGAGCTCGCGACCGTGCCGGAGGACGTGCTCGGGCTGACCGAGCTGCCGCGCCGCGTCGCCGTGATCGGCGGCGGCAACACGGGCGCCCAGCTCGTCACCGTCTTCAACGCCTTCGGCTCCGAGGTGACGCTCCTCGACGTCGCCCCGCGGATCCTGATGACCTCCGACTCCAGCATCTCCGAGCACGTCGGCGCCGCCTTCGAGCGCCAGGGAGTCCGCGTCCGCACCGGGATCGAGACGGTGTCGGGCATCGAGCGGCAGGACGACGGCTCGCTCGCGATCGCGTGGCGCGAGGGCGGCGAGGACCGCACGGCCGAGGTCGACGTGGTGATCATGGCCACCGGCTGGCCCGCCGACGTCGAGGACCTCGGACTCGAGAACGCGGGCATCGAGGTCGTCCGCTCGGCGATCCCCGCCGATCAGTACTTCCGCACGGTGGTGCCGCACATCTTCGCGGTCGGCGACGCGAACGGGCGCGACATGCTCGTGCAGGCGGCGCAGTTCGAGGCGGAGGCCGCCGCCGAGAACGCGGTGCTCGGCGCGAACCGGCGCACGCCCCAGTTCCTCCTGCCCGCGGGCGGATTCACGGACCCGGACTACGCGGGCGTCGGCTTCACGCAGGAGCAGGCCCGCGAGCGCGACCCGCAGTGCGTCGTCGCCTCGGTGCCGTTCTCGCACCTGGACCGCGCCGTCATCGACGACCGCGAGAACGGGTTCCTCACGCTGATCGCCGACCGGCGCCGCGAGCTGCTGCTCGGCGCGCACGCGGTCGGCGAGAACGCGATCGAGGTCGTGCAGTCGGTGACCACGGCGATGGCGGCCGGAGTCGACCTCGCGACCCTCGCGAACGTCCGCTTCGCCTACCCCACCTACAGCGCGGTGATCGGGATGGCGGCGCGCGCCCTGCTGGCCGAGCCGGCGCGCCCGACCGAGCTGGACTGACGCGCTACCCGATCCTCGGAGGCGGCGCCAGCCCCGAACCGGCGGCCCGCCGCCTCCGAACAACTGGAGACGGGCACTCCGCCCGCCCCGCCGAGAGGAACCCCTGTGCCGATCCCCGCTGTCGACTACAACCACGTCCGACTCACCGTCCGCGACATCGCCGTCTCGCGCCCCTTCTACGACTCCGTCTTCGGCTTCGACGTCGCCTTCGAGGCGCCGCCGGCCGACGCGTCGCCGGAGGAGAAGGAGCAGCTGGCGTTCGTGTTCGGCGGGGTGATCTACCAGTTCCCGGGCGGACTGCTCGGCCTGCGCCCCGTCGCGCCCGGCGACGACCGCTTCGACGAGGACCGGGTCGGGCTCGACCACGTCAGCTTCACCGTCCCCGACCTCGACGCGCTGAAGGCGGCCGCGGCCGTGCTCGACGACCTCGGCATCGCCCACGAGCCGATCAAGGACGCCGGCGGCATGAGCCTCCTCGAGTTCCGCGACCCCGACAACATCGCGCTCGAGATCACGTCCCCGAGCTGATCGGAGCAGCGCGCGCACGATCGGGCGGGTCTCACCAGGCCTCCACGCTGATCGAGTAGCGCGCGTATCGAGATCCCCCACGCTCGAAGGGGCGGGTCTCGATCCGCCGTTGCGCCGCTACTCGACCAGCAAGGGTCCCCGCCGTGCTGATCGAGTAGCGCGCTCAGCGCGCGTCTCGGGATCCCCGCGAACCCACGGAGCGCGGATTACGGACGACGTCGACGGTACGGAGTCGTCGTCGACACCCGGACCAGGCCCGCGCGCTCCAGGATGGGCCGCGAGTACTCGGTCGAGTCGCTGTGCACGAGGGTCTTCCCGAGTGCCTGTGCGGAGGCGGCGCGGGCGGCCGTGACCAGGCCGTAGAGCCCGCGTCCGCGGTACTCCGGCAGCGTCGCTCCGCCCCAGATGCCGGCGAAGGCGGTGCCCGGGACGGGCTCGAGCCGGCCGCCGGACGCCATCCGCCCGTCGACCTCGGCGACCCACAGCTCCATGCCGTCGCCGCGCGCCAGGCGGGCGACGAGCGAATCGGCGATCGACACGTCGACCTCCTCCTCGAAGGCGGCGTCGATCATGGCGCTGAACGCGCGGACGTCCGGCTCGTCGACGACCCGCCGCAGCACGACCCCCTCCGGGACCGGCCGGTCCGAGAGCAGCGCCTCGACCGGGCCGATCATGATCGACTCGGCCTCGTCCGGCGCGAAGCCGTTCGCGACGAGGGCGTCGTGCAGGCCGGGGGCCTCGTCGTGGCTGCGGGTCTTCCACTCGACGCGGGTGATGCCGGGATCGGCGTCGAAGTGCGCGCAGGCCGCGGCGACCAGGCGGGCGATCTCCGCGGAGGAGGCGCCGGCGAGGTCGCGGTAGGTGACGAAGCCGCGTCCGCCGGCGAAGGTCACCAGACGCAGAGGCCCCTCGCGCGTCACGGAGACGGCGCTCGGGGTCTCGGCGTCGGAGCGGAGATGGTCGTCGTAGGCGCGGAGGTAGTCGGAGCTCATCGCCCCGACGCTACCCCCGGACCCGGTCGATCAGGTCCTGGATGAAGGGGATGACGTCCTTCGCCTGGTCGACGCTGGCGAATCCGGTGGCGACGAGCGGCCAGATCGAGCCGATGAGCGTCGCGATCACGGCGGCCACCGCGGCGACCCAGGCGAGGGCCGCGTTGCGGGAGAGGAACGCGACCGCGAGGCAGGCCAGGCCGACCGCGTAGCTGAGGACGATCGAGAGGACGATCGCGCCGACCGGGACGTCGAGCGCCCCGGCCGTGGTGCCGTCCGCCGCGCCGATCAGCCCGAGGACGGGCAGCAGCACGGCGACGACGACCACGAACGAGAGCACGACGCCCGTGCCGAGCGCGATCCAGGCCGCACGCGGCTTGCGTCGCGCGCCGTACGAGCGGGTGCGCACGGGACTACTCCCGACCGGCGGCGGACGACGCGCGGTCGTCCTCGGAGCGGTGGGCGTCGGCGTCGTCGGACGCGTCGTCGCGATCGGCCGCGGCCTCGTCGCGCTCGACGTGCTCGGGCTCCTCCGCCGGAGCGACCTCGACGGTCGCGGTGCGGGGGTCGCCGTCGTCGTCGACCGGCTCGACCTGGACGCGGACCACGAACTCCGCGGTCTCGACGACGGCCGGGGCCGCGTGCGTCTCGACGCGGGGGTCGTCCTCGTCGCGCTCGGCGGCGCGCTCGGCGTCGGCCGTCTTCTGGGCGGCTGCGCGCTCGTCGCGCTCGTCGGCCGCACGGTCCATCGCGTCCGCGGCGTCGTCGGCGGCGTCCGCCAGGCGTCCGCGGGCGGAGTCGACGGCACCGGAGACGGCGTCGCGGGCGTTCCCGGCGGCCTCCTTGGCGGAGTCGCGGGCATCGGACGCGGCGCGCTTGGCGGTGTCGACGAGCGGCTCCTTATCCTCCTCCGGCTTCTCGATCGGGTCGAACGGGCCGTGGACGTCGGTCGCCTCGACGTTGACGACGACGTGACCGCCGGCGACCGGCTCCGCCACGCGCTGCACCTGATCGCGCACGGCGTCCAGGACCTCGCGGACGGGGTGGGGGTACTCGACGACGAGGTCGATGTCGACGGTGGTGACGCCGTCGGCCTTCGAGACCGTGACTCCGGGGACGGTGCTGGTGCCCAGCACGCGGCGAGAGGCGCGGTCGAGGCCGCGGGCGACGGCTCCACCGAGGTGGTGGACGCCGGACACGCGCTGGGCGCTCTCGCCGGCGGCGGTCGCGACCCGGCTCTCGGTCGACTCGGGCTCGGACGGCTTCCCGTCGCGGCGAGCGGACTCGCGCCGGCTCTGCTCGTTCGGGGTCGGCTGCTCATGGGTGCGGATGCGCTCGACGGTGCCGGGCTCCATCGGATCGGACATGGGTGCTCCTTCAGAAAGACTTCCATCCCGCCTGAGCGGGGCTCTCCGGCCCTCCCGATCGGGAGGGCCGGACGGTGGTGCCGGCGGCTACTGCACGCGGGCGGTGCCGCTCATCTTCGTCCGCAGACCGCTGACGATCTGGATGACGACGGGCGTCTCCTCGCCGAGGAGGGCGTCCCACTGGCGGACGGCCTGGTCGACCGTCTGCCGGGTGCGGGCGGGCGAGGCGCCGCGGCGGGTGTGCGCGGTGACGCGCAGCACCTTCTGGTGCTTGATCTCGAACGCGGTCACGTCGACCGCGACGATGGACGGCTCCTGCGACAGGGCCTCCTCGAGGACCTGCTCGGCGACCTTCGCGTCGATGGTGACGGAGCCGCCCGTGGGCGTCCCCGCTCCCTCTCCGGAGCCGACGCGCAGCAGCGTGGAGGTGCGGCCGCGGCCCTGGCGCACGATGAAGCGCACCAGAAGCAGGATGAGGACGAGCGCGACGACCGCGATGACCCAGAGGATCCACGGGGTGCCGCCCGAGAGGGCCTGGCTCGTGGGGTCGGCCGCGTCCTGCGCGGCGGTGGACACGTTCTCCTGGACCTGCGGGAGCAGCGACCCCACCGCGACGGCGCCGCCGGCGAGGAGGAGGACGAGGCCCACGACGAACAGGAGCAGCCGGTTGAGGAATCGGTTCGTGGTGGTCATCAGCGGACCGTTCCCTTCTCGGACAGGCGCACCTTGGAGCGCAGGCGCGGGGTGCAGTCGAACGTGGCGAGCTCGGCGTCGACGGCCTCGCGGATCGGCGTGACGTCGACGCTGCGGCCGGAGGTGCGGGAGACCGTCACGTCGACGACGCGGGATCCGACCGACACCGACACGTCGTCCGGGTCGACGTCACCGGCGTAGCCGGCGGTGCGGGCGACGGCCTGCGCGATGACACGGTCGTCGACGATCGCCGCGGTGCGGTCGGTGCTGACGGCGCGACGGCCGCGACGGCCGGGCTTGAGCGACACGACGATCAGGACGAGCCCGATCAGCGCGAGCACGGCGCCGGCGGCGGCGGTCAGCGCGATGGGCGCTGCGGCCGCGTTGAGCAGCGAGGACGCTCCGTCCTGCGGGGCCACGAGCAGCGCGGGCTGGCCGAGGACGGCGAGGACCGCCTCCGTGCCCAGCCACGCGAACAGGAGGATGAGCAGGACGGCGAGGACGATCGCCGATCCAGAGCGGGACGAGTGCGTCTCGCGCCGCACCAGGCGCGGGTAGAGCGCCCGGCCGGCAGTGGTGGGAGTCGTCACGACACCCTCCTTCGTTCTCGGAGGTCGGCACCGGTGATCCGGAGGTCGACCCGGCCGATCGTGGAGCCCGTCAGTTCGAGGCAGCGCGAGCGGATGGTCGTCTGCGCCCGGCTGAGTCGGTCCAGCAGCGTCCCGGAGGAGCGGCGGCCCGTCTCGCCCAGGGGCGTGACGTGGATGGGGGCGTGCGCGACGACGTGGAGGCGTCCTCCCTCGTCGTCGAGCTCGACGGACACGTCGGACGAGTTCACGTCCAGCGCCTCCGCGGTGACGGCCGACACGACCCGGCGCACGGCGCGCGAGCTGATCGTCGTGCGGCCGTGGCTGGCCTCGTCGGCCATCACCGCCGCGGTCACGAGGACCGCCGCCCGCGGAGGGTGTCGCCGAGGGAGCGCAGGTCGAGCTTGCCCTCGACGACCCGCCCGACGCCGTAGCCGATCGCCATGGCGAGCGCGACCCAGAGGAGCGCCCAGAAGCCGAAGACGAGAGCGGTCAGCGCGAGGACCGCGCCGAGGACCAGGCCGATGTGGGACGGAGTCACTTGACGCGGCTCTCGGTCTCGTCGTCCTTGTCGTCCGAGGGGATGAAGACGTCGGAGATGGTGACGTTCACCTCGGCGACCTCCATGCCGACGACCGAGGAGATGGCCTCGGAGACGGCGGAGCGGATGCTGTCGGCGAGCTTCTGCAACGCGACGGGGTACTCGGCGACGACGGTGATGTCGGCGGCGACCTGCTTCTCGCCGACCTCGACGGAGATGCCCTGGCCGCGGTCCTGCGCGTTGATCGCGTTGCGGATGGCGCCGATGGCGCGGGCGGCGCCGTTGCCCAGGTCGTGCACGCCGGGGACCTCGCGGGCCGCGATGCCGGCGACCTTCTCGACGACGCCGTCGGCGATCGTGTTCTTGCCGGCCGAGGTGGCGGTGCCGTGCTTGGCCGAGGAGGCGTTGGCGAGGCTGGTGGGGGTGACGTTGGTCATGATCTTCTCCAGATGGTCAGAGGTCGTGGCCGGGGCCGCGGTGCTCACGATCCGTGGCACATGATGAAGACGTGGCCCGGGACTCGGACGTCCCGGTGGCTCAGCCAAGGTGCAGGGAACGTCGAGCGGAGATGCGTTTCGCGGCCACCGGCGTCCACAGGCTCCTTCGGCGCACTCGCTGAGCGGCCAGCGGAGTGCACAGCCGCGTCAGGCCGCGGTCGCCGTCCCCGCCGGGAGCCGGCGGTCGCGCCGGCGGGTGAGGGCGCGGCGCCAGGCGGGGCTCCACCGCTCCTCGGCGACCGCGTTGAGGCCCCAGGACAGCAGGAGGACGACGACGAAGGCGACGAGTCCTGCTCCGTCGCGGCCGATCAGCGGCCAGAGCGCGCTGACGATCGCGCTGCCCACGACCAGATGGAGGATGTAGAGCGAGTAGCTGATCCGCCCGAGCCAGAGCAGCGGCGCCCATCTCAGCACGGCGGTCCGGCGCCGCATCGCGACGACCGTGACGGCCGCGCAGACGCCGAGGACGACCGCTCCGTCCGGCCCGCCGTGGAGGAGCTGGGCGTTCAGGGCCGCGATCAGAGCCGCCGGCACGGCGAGGAGCTCGAAGCGCCCCTGCCGTCGCGAGAGGAACAGCAGCATGCCGACGCAGAAGAGGGGTCCGTACTCGGCCAGCGTCAGGTTCGCCAGGACCCGGACGGCGACCGGCGCCGAGACGACGTCGACGCCTCCCGAGACGAGGTGGGCGGCGACGGAGGCGGTCGCGGCGACGCCGAGCCAGACGACCACCAGCACGCGGACCAGCCGATCCGTGAACCGGCACTTCGTGAGGACGAGCACGAGCAGCACCAGCAGGTAGAACTGCATCTCGACGGCCAGCGTCCAGAACGCGCCGTTCACGTTGGGCACCAGCAGCAGCCGCTGCACCATCGTGAAGTTGAGCAGCAGCTCCAGCGGCGTGAGGTCGGTGCCGGGGACGCGGGCGAGAGCGCCGACGACGATCGAGACGACCACCGCGATCCAGTAGGCCGGGTAGAGGCGGCTGACGCGGGAGATCGCGAAGTCCGACGGCCGCCGCGCGCGGTCCGCGGACATCAGGATCACGAAACCGCTGATGACGAAGAAGAGCTGGACGCCGAACTCGCCGAACGGGAGCGCGACGGATCCCGGCGGTGCATCCGGATGATCGAGCGAGAACGCGGTGGTGAAGTGGTAGACGACCACGCCGAGGGCGGCGAGGCCGCGCAGACCGTCGAGCTCGACGAAGCGTGACGCCACGGCTCCCCCGCTCCGGAGCCCCCGCCCCTCGCTCGAGTGTTCCAGAGCGCTCCGGTCGCCCGCGCGTCGGCCGTCCGTCGTTCCGCGCCGCGCCCGGCACCCGCCTCGACCCGCATCCCGGCGGCGGAGGCGCGGGGAGGGCGGCGCTACGCTCTCGGGATGGATGCGGAGCGCGCGGGCGAGGGCATGCCGAGCTGACCGAGCGGTTCGTCGCGGATGCGATCGCGTCGGCCTCGCGCATGACCGAGCGCGGGCTCCTCCCCGCGGAGGAGCAGCGCGTCAGGCCGAGTGCAGGTGGCGGTCGAGCGTCATCCAGTTCTCCCGGCTGAGGCGGGCGGCGCCGTCCGTGTCGCCCGCACGGAGGGACTCCACGATCGCGCGGTGCTGCTCCACGGATCCGCGGGCCGCGAGGGAGGCGAAGCGCTGGCGCTCGGCACGGCGGATGAGCGGAGTGGCCTGCTCGAGCACGTCCTCGATCATCCCGTTGCCGCTGAGCCCGGTGAGCACCGCGTGGAACGCGTCGTCGGAGCGCAGCGCCAACTCGACGTCGCCGTCTGCCAGCGCCCGCGCGAAGTCGTCGTTCGCCGACTCCATCGCGGCGAGCGCCTCCGGAGTGACGGCCGGGCCGGCGAGGCGCGTGGCGAGCTCGTGCATGGCGGCGGCGATCTGCTGGGCGTCACTGATGCTCTCGGCCGTGGCGGGGGTCACGATCGTCGCCCGGCCGGGCTTGGCCGAGACGAGGCCGACGCGGGCCAGCCGGAGCAGCGCCTCCCGGATCGGCGTCCGGCTGACCCCGAGCCAGGCCTCGAGCTCCTGGTCGCGGAGGCGCTCCCCCGGCTCGAACGTCCCGTCGACGATCGCGTCGCGGAGGGCGCGGTAGACGTCGTCGCGGAGGAGGGACCGGGGGGTGACGGCGGTCGTCTTCGGGATGGGCATACGGCGACGATAGCACCGCGCGATATATTGCATACGCCACTCGACCGCCGCCACCGGCGTCACTCCACCGACACCGCGCCCGCTCCGCTCACCGCGAGCCGGGTGTCGAGCGGGAGCGGCTCCCACCGGTCGCCCGAGCAGAAGTCGACGCGGTCCCGGTCCAGTCCGCTCGTCGTCACGACCTCGCCGCCGTCGAGCACGACCAGCGTCTGCACCCCCTCGTCCTCGGACCGGTCGGGCACGGACCAGGAGATCCCGGTCCGCTCCTCGACCGACTCCGGCGACTCGTAGGGGCAGACGACGAGGAAGTCAGAGCCGTCGACGCCGTCCACCTCCGCGAGGGCGAACGATCCGCCCGCCGCGGCCTCGGCGGCGTCCTCGACGGCGGGGCCGGGATCCGCCGCGCCCGCGCAGCCGACGAGCAGCAGCGCCGACGAGAGGACGACCGCGGCAGCCCGGGTCCGGCGGCCGGAGGCAGCTCCTCGGCCCGCCGGCCCCGTCACCGCGTCGCCCGCACCGCGTCGAGGATCAGCTCCGCGACCGCGTCCGGCTCCGAGACCGTCACGGCGTGCGACGCGTCGATCTCGACCGCGGTGGAGCGGGCGCGCTCGGCCATGAACCGCTGCGACTCGGCGGGGACGGCGAGGTCCTGACGGGTGATCAGGGTCCAGGACGGGATGCTCCTCCACCCGGCGGCCGTGGCCGAGTCCTCGAGCGCGGCGGCCGCGATCGGCCGCTGAGTCGCGGCCATCAGAGCGGCGGTGGGCTCATCGACGTCGGCCGCGAAGACCTCGCGGAACCGGTCCTGCTGGATGTAGAGGTCGTCGCCGGAGAACCCGCCGGACGCGAAGGGGACGGGGGTCAGGGCGGGGCCGAGCTCGCCGCCCGGGAACCTCCCGGCCAGCTCCCCGGTGCTCTCGCCCGGCTCCAGGAGGAAGCTGGCGACGTAGACGAGCGCGCGGACGTTCGCGGCGCCCTCCGCCGCCTCGCTCGCGACGGAGCCTCCGTAGGAGTGGCCGGCGACGACGACGGGTCCGTCGATCCCGTCGAGGACGCTGCGGAGGTACTCGGCGTCGGGGGCGAGCCCGCGGAGGGGGTTGGCGACCGCGAGGACGGGCAGGCCCTCGGCGAGGAGCCGGGTGGCGACTCCGTTCCAGCCGGACGACTCGGCGAACGCGCCGTGGACGAGGACGACGGTGGGCCGATCGCCCTCAGGGGTGAACGCGGACGTGGACATGGCTGCTCCTTCGGGATGAGGTGGTCGGACGACTGCATGCAATATATTGCATGTAGGTAGAAGAAGGCGAGAGAGTGGCGGGAAATTCCCGAGGCGGATGAACGGAGTGGTCCGGTCGCCTGGTCGGGGCCTCCCACCCTCCCGGCGAGCCGAGCGGTCGGCTCCCGTCGTCATCGATCTGCGCACGACGGAGTGGACGCCTCCTGCCGGGCCGTTCCTGCGTGGAGGCGCGCGGACACGATGCCCCCGCCGGCGCCGGAGAAGCCTCGCGCTCCTCGATGAGCGAGAGGACATAAGCTCGCACACGTGGCAGCCGGCGCAGTGATGTACAACTTCGCGATACAGCTGGCTGATGTGGACCGCGGCGTCTACGAGGACATCACGTTGCGGGCCGCTCGGCACCCCTCCGAGACCGACGCGTACATGATGACGCGCGTGCTCGCGTACTGCCTCGAATACGTGGAGGGGATCACCTTCAGCGAGGGGATCTCGTCGACAGCGACCGAGCCGGCGGTGCTGGTCCGCGATCTCACCGGCAGGCTGACCACGTGGATCGAGGTGGGCGCGCCGGACGCCGAGCGACTGCACTTCGGGAGCAAGCTGGCCGACCGCACGACGGTCTACACGCATCGCAACCCGGAGAAGGTGATCGCGGCGTGGTCCGGCAAGCGCGTCCACCAGCTCGAGCAGATCACCGTGCAGAGCTTCGACCAGGGGTTCCTGGATGCCGCGGTCGCGGTACTCGAGCGCCGCAACACGCTGACCGTGTCGGTCGTCGAGGGGCAGCTGTATCTCGAGTTCAACGGCGTGACGTCGAGCAGCGACATCCACGTGCATCAGCCGGGCTGAGCCGGCGCCGAGTGTCACGAGGTCCGTGTCCGGAAGACCGGTCGGAGGACACGATGAAGCATCCTCCGAAACGGCCCCTCGGGACGCACCCGGAGACGACGAGTTCCCGGCACCGTCCTGAGACGGTTCGGGCCCTCGGGCTCGCCGGGGCTGCGCGTCAGCGGCGCAGCGTGTGGCTCGGCTTCTCGTCGAAGCGCACCTGGTACGCGCTCGCGAAGCGGCCGAGGTTGCCGAAGCCCCACTCGCGGGCGACCGCGGCGACAGTGGTCGAGCAGGGGTCGCCGGCGACCAGGTCGGAGTGGGCGCGGTCCAGGCGCACGTCGCGCAGGTAGACCGACGGCGACACCCCGAGGTGCCGCTTCGTCGCCTGCTGCAGTGTGCGGGTGTGCAGACCGGCCGCGCGGGCGGCGTCGGCCGGGGTGATCGGCTCGTGGGCGTGGTGCTGGAGGAAGTCGAGCGCCACCCGGGTGCGGGAGGCGGACGGGCGCCGCAGCACGGCCGGCACGTCCCACGCGCGCCACGGGAACAGCAGGAGCAGCACGCGGGCGAGGTCGAGCTCGGCGGTGAAGCGCACGAGCGGAGTGATCGCGGCCGTCGCGAGCGCGGCGCTCGCCTCCGTCACCGCGGCGCGCCAGCGGGCGAGGACGCCGGGGTCGGCGTCCGCCGCGTGGTCGAAGGAGACGGGCTGGCGGGGGCCGGCGTGCGTCTCGGTCGCGACGTCCTCGAGGAACCCGGGGGCGAAGTGGATGAGGTTCTGCCGGTGCGGCTCGAACTCGAGCCCGAACTGGCGCTCCGCGGGGAACAGGAACGGGGCCGAGAGCGCGCCGGTCCGGGTGAACGGCGGCAGGTTCAGGCGTCCGCCTCCGGCGCGGAACCAGCCGACGACGTACTCCTTCAGGTGGGGGACCTGGCCGGTGAGGGCGCCGGAGCAGTCGGAGGTGCGCAGGGTCACCCGGTCGCTGCCGCGGACGGCGTAGCGGTAGGAGAAGCTTCGCTGCGACGGAGCGACGCGGAACTCGCCTCCGCCGTACGCCTCGGAGTAGACGGCGGACGCGGCGGACGGATCGTCGCCGGAGGCTTCGTAGCGCCGGTCGGCCCGCTCGTCGCCCGCGAACGGGCTGCCGAGGGTGAAGGTCGACTCGCTCATGACGTCCGCCCGGGGCGGCGGCGGAGGGAGCAGTGCATGGGGGGGGCTTCTTCCGGGTTCGGGGTCTGTGCGCTCGGGGGGACGCACGAGGGGTACGGAATCAAGACGTGTCGAGGAGCCGGAATGTCACGAATCCCGTCTCGAGGCGTCCCCCATCGGCGGCACTCGCAATCCGGCCAGCGGATTCGGCGGCCCGTTGTCAAGGCTGGTAGTCATGCCGGACGGCGCCCCACACTGAGGGCATCGGCGCGCGGGACACCGCGCGCGGGACCGCGGAGGAGGCGCTCATCGACGACGACCCCCTCCTGAACGCGTCCGACGCGACCCTCGCCGCGCGCGCCGTCGACGGCGACGTGCAGGCGTTCGAGCAGCTCGCCCGCCGCCACGGCGCCCTCATGCGCGTCTACGCCGCGAAGCTCCTCGGCTCCGAGGCGGAGTCCGAGGACGTGGTGCAGGAGGCGTTCCTCACCGGCTGGCGGCGTCTGGCCGATCTCGACAGCCCGGCGCACATCCGCAACTGGCTGATGCGCATCGTCACCCACAAGGCGATCGACCGGATCCGCGTCCGCCGCCGCCACGACGACATCGACGACTGGGACCCGCCCGCGCCGCCCGAGCACTCCCCCGAGCGCATCGTCGAGGCGCGACTCCAGCTGGACGCGGTCTGGGAAGCGCTGGACCGATTGCCTGCTGATCAGCGACGCTGTTGGCTACTCCGCGAGACCGCCGGCTACAGCTACCAGGAGATCGCCGACGCTCTCGAACTCCCCGTCTCGACGGTCCGTGGCCTCCTCGCCCGGGCCCGTCGATTCCTGCTCCACGAATTGGAGGCATGGCGATGACCGACGACGCCGCCGTGCCCGAGGACGACCTCGACGGCCACACGCTCGAGGAGCTGGGCGAGTACCTCGACCGCGGCCGCGAGCCGCGCGACCCCTCGATCGAGAACTCCGCCGCGTGCCGGCTCGCTCTCGCGAACCTCACCCGCCTCACCGAGCTCTCGGCGCGGGCGCTGCGGCAGGAGGCCGACCGCGAGCCCGACCGCGACGAGGTCTGGATCGCCGGCCTGCTCGACGCGATCCGCTCCGAGGTGCGCTCCGGCCGCGACATCCCCGTCCGCCACCCCGACCCGACCCTCCGCCTGGCGCTCACCGAGGCGGCCGTGCGCGGGATGATCCGCCGCGCCGGCGACACGATGGGCGGCGTCATCATGGGCCGCTGCACCCTCGACGGCGACGTCTCGGCTCCCGGCGCCGTGGTGCGGATCGACGTGACCTGCGCCCTCGAGTTCGGCCTGCCGGTCGCCGTGGCCGCCGACCGCCTGCGCGAGCGCATCCGCTACGCCCTCGAGCGCCACACCGAGCTGACCGTCGGCGCGATCGACGTGACCGTCGACGACGTGTACCCCCACCGGGAGGAGCGGGAATGACCGACGACACCGAGCTCTCGCAGCGGCTGACCGCCGAGATCCGCGACATCGAGGGCGTCGCGGGGGTCTACCCCGCCCAGCCGATCGTCGAGGCCGCGGCCGACGCGCTCGCCGTGAAGCTGGACCTGCGGCAGCCCGACGTGCTGGTCGACATCGACCGGTCGGAGGGGTTCACCACGGTGAGTGCGCACATCGCCGCGTCCGCCGCACTGCCGGCCCCCGAGACGCTCCGCCTCGTGGGCGAGCGGATGCACGCACTGCTCGCCGCCGACCCGTCGGTCTCGGGGCCGCTCGCCGTGAACGTGAAGGTCCGCCTCATCGAGGACTCGGGGCGCGCCGAGCACTGAGCGGGGCGGCCGCCGTCCCCCTCCCGCGGGAAGCCGCTCGGGTACGCCGCGTATGGCGTGCCGCGTAGCGGAGCGGTATCCCGCGGAAGGGATCAGGGGCAGCCCGACCGGGTCAGCAGGAGACGAGGCGGTCGAAGCGGGATGCGACGCCCGAGCTGTCGCTGAACTTGCGGTTGATGACGCTCATCGTGTTGCAGCCGCTGTCCGGGCCGTTCTTCCAGATGACCTTGACGTTGCCCGCCTGGTCGCAGTGCCACCACACCGTGACCTGCGCGCGACCCAGGGAGTCGCGCTGCGAGCGGACCTCGTAGCAGTTGCCCGGGCCGCCGTTCTGGTAGACGAGCTGCCCGGCGGAGGCGGGGGTCGCGACGGCGACGGCCCCTCCGAGGGCGAGGGCGATCGCGGCGAGCGTGGCCGTGAGACGACGGTGCATGGCGTTCTCCTTCGAACGGGCGATCGGAGGCGACGGCGGCCGCCCCTCTGCCAGCACCCTGGACCCGGCCCGGCCGAGCCCGGTCGTGAGCTTTCGTGCCGGAGATCACCCCGCCTGGAGGGTGGGGGGAGAGCGAGTACTCCTCACTAGCGTCGAGGCGCGTGCAGCTGCGCGCCCCTTCGA
Source organism: Rathayibacter sp. AY1D2 (assembly GCF_002932695.1). NCBI lineage: Bacteria > Bacillati > Actinomycetota > Actinomycetes > Micrococcales > Microbacteriaceae > Rathayibacter > Rathayibacter sp. AY1D2. Next base: position 44,351 of record NZ_PSVX01000021.1, read on the forward strand.
CGCAGAGGACTCGCCATGCCTTCACGACTCCTCGACCGGCCGCGACTCGCCCTCGCCCTCGCGGCCCTGTGCCTCGGAGTGCTGGCGGCGACACCCCCGCAGGCGGTCGCCGCCCTCGCACCGGCGTCCACGACTCCGACCGCCTCGTCCGCCGGCCAGGCCGTCACGGCGGCACCCGCCGACGCCCCGGGCTGGACCACGCTCCTGCGCGACGACTTCACCGGGCCGGCGGGGGCGCCGGTCGGGAGCCAGTGGGAGCACGAGGTCGGCACCTGGGGCACCGGGGCGGTCGACCGCACGACCGCGTCGACGGCGAACGTCTTCCTCACGGGCGGCGGCGCTCTGGGGATCCGCGCCCTCCGCGACTCCGCCGGAGCATGGACCTCCGGACGGATCGTCACCGCCGACAAGTCGTTCTCGGCGCCGGCGGGCGGCCGACTGCTGATGACCGCCTCGATCCAGCTGCCGGACGTCGCGCAGGCCACCGGGTACTGGCCCGCCTTCTGGGCTCTCGGGCGGGACGCGAACGCCGTCATCGACTGGCCCGCGACCGGCGAGTTCGACATGCTCGAGGCCGTCAACGGCACCGCCCAGGTGATCCAGACGCTGCACTGCGGAGTGCCGGACGGCGGCCCCTGCGACGAGCCCGCCGGCCGGACGAGCGGGATGCTGGACTGCGCGTCCTGCGTGACGGGGTTCCACCGCTACTCCGCCCTGCTCGACCGGACCGTGCCCGGCGACGAGCGCGTGGAGTTCCTCGTCGACGGCGTCACCCGGCACGTGGTGCGGGAGTCGGAGGTGGGGACGGCCGCATGGCAGGCCGCGGTCCCGAACGACGTGCTGCTGATCCTGAACCTCGCCATCGGGGGCGGGCTGCCGAACGGCGTGTGCGGGTGCGACAGTGCAGCCGCTCCGAAGAGCTCCGGCGGGACGATGCTCGTCGACCACGTCGCGGTCTACCGGTCCGACGCGGCGCCGGCTCCGGTCGTCGTCGGAACCGCCGCGGTGGGCGCGACACTGTCCTCCTCCGCCGGTCTGACGGGACCGCTCATGCACCGCTGGGCGGCGGGAGGCGTCGACATCGCGGGTGTGACGGGTCCGGATCTCGTGGTCCCCTCCTCCGCGGTCGGCAAGCGGGTGACCGTGACGGTGAGCGCCGCCGACGGCTCCGGCCCGACGACCTCGCAGCCGACCGCACCGGTCGCCGCCGGCACCCTCGGCACCGCGACGCCGACCGTCACGGGCACGGCCCGGGTCGGAGCGGTGCTCACGGCAGCCCCGGGTCCGTGGACGCCGACTCCCGTCAACCTCACCTACCGGTGGAAGGCGGACGGCGCGGCCATCGCGGGAGCGACGTCGCCGCGGTTCACGCTCACGAAGGCTCAGGCGGGGAAGCGGATCACGCTGACCGTCACCGGGACGAAGACCGGCTACTCCACCGCGAGCCGGACCTCCGCGGCGACGGCGGTCGTGGGACGGTGACGGGCGCGGGCTGTCCCCCGCCCGCCACCGTGTCTCAGACCTCGCGCTTGCGGCGAGGAGCGATGCGCAGGACGGCGGTCCCCGCAGCGATGAGGGCGAAGGCCGCGAGTGCCAGCCAGACCGAGTCGAACCCGGTCATGGCGAGCGTTCCGGCACCGACTCCGGCTCCGGCGGCTGTTCCGATGTGGTTGTACATGTCTCTCTCTCTGTTTCACCAGTCGCGCCGACGGCGTGTCAGCGCATCCAGGTAGGCCTTGGTGTGGACGACCTGCAGGAACAGGTCGACGACGAGCTCGTACATCGACGCGGCGGCGAGCATGTACCGCCAGCCGCGGTCGCGGACCGTCACGATCCGCTCGACGACGAAGATCGCGGTGACGGCCAGCCAGAACGGCTGGAGGCTCAGCTCGCCCCAGCCGACGGCGTAGACGATCGTGGCCAGGTAGACGTAGGTGATGATGCAGCCGAGCATCGTGAGCAGCTGGCGCCCCCAGTAGGGAGCCGTGACCCGCGTGAAGCCGTACTGCACGCAGTTCTCGACCGCTCCGCGCTTCCAGCGCAGGCGCTGACGCCACAGGTCTCCCCAGGTCGGCATGACCTCGGTGACGAGGGTGCAGCCGGCGGGGCTCAGCACGTCGTAGCCGAGGTGGCGGATCGCGAACGTGAGCTCGTTGTCCTCGGTGAGGACCGTGGTGTCGTAGATGCCGCCGATGCCGTCTCCGGAGGGGAGGGAGCCGGCCAGGCGGGCCGCGCTGATGCGGCGCATCACGGCGACCTGGAGCACGGCCGCGGTGCCCGTGACGACCAGGCACTTCCCGTTCAGGCGGCGCACGTCGCGGGCGTAGCGCGCGTACTCGTTGCGCTGGAGGTGGCCGACGAAGCCGCCGCCCTCGCCGCCGCGGAACACTCCTCCGACCGCGCCGATGCCGCCGTGCAGCCTGCCGCGGGCGATCTCGAGGAACCCGGGGTCGAGCGCGGAGTCGGCGTCCTGCACGAGCACCAGGTCGTCGTCCTGCAGCCCCGGGAGGACCTCGGCGAGGAACTGGTTGAGGCCGCCCGCCTTCTTGTGGCTGTTCCCGACGGTGACGAAGACCTCGGCGCCGTGCGCGAGAGCGATCTCGACCGTGGCGTCGGTGCAGTTGTCGGCGATGACGACGATCCGGTCCGGCGGCCAGGTCTGCCGGCGCAGGCCCTCGATCGCCGCGGCGATCCCGGCCTCCTCGTTGTGGGCGGGGAGGGCGGCGACCAGGTCGCCGATGCGCGACGAAGCGCGGCGGCCGCTGCGGGGGCGGGTGCCGGCGATCGGGGTGGATGCCGGAGGGAGCCGGTCGGCGTCGACGGCGGGGAGCACGGTGCGCTCGAGGACTGCAGTGGGGGCCGGCGGACGCTCGAGCAGCGCGGTCGCGGCGGCCGGACGCTCCAGGAGCGCGGTCGCGGCGGTCGGACGCTCCGGGACGGCGGTCGCGGCGGCCGGATACTCCAGGACAGCGGCCGTCGCGGCCGGAAACGCGGTCGGCGCAGCCCGACACTCCAGGACAGCGGCCGGCACGACCGGTCGCTCGACCACCGCGGACGGGGCGGCCGGACGCTCCAGCACCGCGGTCGGGGCGGCGGGAACCGTCACCGCTCCGGCAGGCGTCGCGGACGCGAGGCGGCGCGGAGCGGAGACCCGTTCGCGCCCGGAGCGGGCGGCACGGCGTCCCGAGAGCGGGCGCGAGGCCGTCTCGTCGTGCGCCTCCCAGGTCGCCCGGCGACGGGGAGCCGTCGGCTCGTCCGCGCCGTGGCCGGGCTGTGTCGTCATGACTGTTCCTCTCCGCGGCCGGGGGCCGATGTGCGCTGATGAGCGCCCGCGCGGAACGGAGGTCGTCGCCGGGGTGGGCGCGACCCGAGTGAGGAACGGCGTCCGACGGGGGGATCGGAGCAGGGCCTGACAGAGGACAGCATCGGGGGGTGCTGCGATCAACCTAGGGGCACGGAGATGATGGAAGCAAGTGAATTTTGTCACCCTAAAGGGGCCATGCAAGGTCCTTGCGGCTCCGTCGTCTTCGTCGTAACAGGTCAGTCGGCTCGCCGAGCCTCCTCCACACCCGGCGCACCCCTCTCCGCTCGGCCCCGCGGCGGGCCGTTCGGGGGTCGGCGGCGCTCTTGTGCGCCGAGCCGCCGGGGTCCACCATCGAGCGACGGCCCCCCGCCCGGGGCGGCCGCACCCGACGGGTCAGGGGCGCCATGCGGTCGCGAGGTCTGCTCTTCTGCCTGATCCCGCCGATCCTCTGGGGCGGCATGCTGCCGGTCGCGGACAGCATCGCGGCGACGGTCGACTCCTTCTTCATGACCCTCATCCGCTACACCGCCGCCGCGGTCGTCCTGGCCGCGCTGCTCGCCCGGGCGGAGGGGCTCCGCGCCTTCCGGCTCGACGGCCGCGGGTGGCGGCTGGCGCTGCTCGGCGCCTCCGGATTCGCCGGCTTCGGCCTGCTCGCCTTCACGGCTCTGCGGTTCACCTCGGCCCCGAACGTCAGCCTGATGATGGGGATGATGCCCGCGATCGGCGCGGTGCTCGCGAGCATCGGCGCGCGTCGCCTGCCGCCGGCCGCCACCGTCGGCTGCATCCTGCTCGCGCTCGCCGGAGTCGCGCTCGTCGTCACCCGCGGCGACGTCGCCCTCCTCCTCGACGGCGAGCTGGGGTTCGGCGAGCTGCTCGCCCTGCTCGGAGCGATCTGCTGGGTCGTCTACACGCGCGGAGCCGCGGCGTTCCCCGGCTGGTCGGCGCTGCGGTACTCGACGCTCACCACCGCGCTCGGCTGCCCCTCGATCGCCGTCGCGGTCGCCGTGGCGACGGCCACCGGCTCCGCGCACCCGCCGACCGGTGCCGAGGTGCTCGCGGCCTGGCCGCAGCTGGCCTACCTGATCCTGCTGGCCGGAGTCGTCGCCGTGCTGCTGTGGAACACGGGCATCAAGCTGCTCGGCGCCCTCAACGGCACGCTCTTCCAGAACCTCGTCCCGGTCACGACCTTCGCGATCAGCATGGCGGGCGGCTACCGGCCGGGGCCCGTCGCCCTGCTCGGCGCGGCCATCGTCGTGACGGCGCTGCTGCTCAACAACTGGGCGACGCGGCGCGCGGCCGCGGTCGCCGCGCGCCCCGCGGCGGTGCCGGCTCCGGTGCGCTGAGCGCACCGCGAGAGCCTCCCGCTCGGGGCGGTCACTGGTCGGAGTTGCCGGCCCAGCGGACGGAGCCCTGCGCCTCCTCCTTGCTGATCGGAGACACCGTGCCGCAGTGCGAGCACTCGAGCAGGTAGCGGGTCGAGACGGTCAGGACGGGGACGAAGAAGAGCGAGAGGCGCGTCCGGCGGCGGAGGATCCGCTGCTCGTCGCGCTGCCCGCAGACGCGGCAGACGAAGACGAGCGTCCGGAGGAGGTCCTCGACGGCTCGGGTCCCGAAGATGAGGAGCATGCGTCCGAGCGTAGGGAGCAGGGCGCGCTCGGCGGAGGGGGTTGCCGGGGCGCCGTCGCCGCGTAGCGCCGGGCGCAGACGACCACGGCGAGCGCCGTCTCGAGCAGGTCGCCTCCGTAGAACAGCAGGAGCGCCGCCTGGCGTCCGGTCTCGTCCGGCGCCTCCGCGTAGAGCACGGTCGCGAGCAGCGCGTGCGCGGCGATGCCCGCTCCGAGCACCCCCAGGCGCAGGCCGAACGGGGCGCGGTGCGGGTTCGGATCGACTCCGGCGAGCGCCGCCGTCAGCAGGCAGCCGCTGAGGAGGAAGTGCACGCTGAGCGCGAGGTGCAGCAGCGGATCGGCGTGCGCGGTAGTGAGCAGTCCGGTCGCGTGCACGAGCCAGAGGGAGCCCGTCGAGAGCAGGAGCGCCGTCACGGGGTGGGCGAGGAGACGGGCCGGGCGGCTCCGGAGCAGCCGCGAGAGCCGCCGGGCAGCCGTGACGTCGAGCGCGCGCAGGGCCAGGGTGACGGGGGCCGAGAGCACCAGGAGGAGCGGCGCGAGCATCCCGAGGACCAGGTGCGTCAGCATCGCCCCGCGCGGATCCGCGTGCGACCACTCCGCGAGCGGACCCGCGAAGCAGAGCGCCGCGGTCGCGAGCCCGCCGAGGAGCAGGGCGGTGCGGTGCAGCGGCCACGGCCGTCCGCGCCGCCACTCGAGTGCCGCGGCGCCCCCTCCGAGCGCCGCCGCCGCGGCCAGCGGGGCCAGGAGCAGCAGGCCCGGGTCGAGCAGGGTGTGGTCGGCGTGCGGGGTCACGCCGTCGCGCGCCGTCGCCGAGGCAGGAGGAGGAGGCCCGCCGCGAGCAGTACCGCTCCCGAGGCGATCCAGGCGGAGTCGTAGAGCAGCAGGTCGACGTCGTAGCGGACCTGGTGCACGCGGAGCAGCTTGTGGTCGACGACTCCGTCCCACAGCTGGAACAGTCCCGCCCCCGTGAGCCCCGCGGCCCACGCCGTGCGCGGACGCAGAGCGGATCGGCGCCGGGCGTCGGCGAGCAGGAAGCCGCCCCCGACGAGCGCGAGGAGCTCGGCCGCGTGCAGCAGCCCGTCCGAGAGCAGGCCGATCGCCGGGGTGGAGCGGTCGTAGAAGTGGTGCCAGGCGAGGATCTGGTGGAAGACGATCTCGTCGACGGCCGCCATGAGGCCGACTCCGATCAGGAAGGCGCCCTGGAACGCCCTGTCGCCGCGGAGTCCCCGGCCGCTCCGCCGCATCAGGTCCCCTCCCGATCGAGTGCCGGGGCCCCGGGATCCCGAGACCCCCGCGCCTCCTCCCGAGGCCCCGCCACCAGGGAAGCGGACGCCCGGATCGCGGCCTAGAGGGTTGACTCCTCGCGCCCGCGCCGGTCGTGCTCCCCCTCCGCTACGGGCTGGGCCGACGAGGCGCAACCCCGCGCGAGGGGCGCTCCCGTTCGGGAGAGTGGAGGCATGCAGCAGCTGACCTACGCCTCCAAGAGCTTCGTGACGACCGACGCCGTGACCGAGGCCCTCCTCGACCTGGTGACCGCGATCGACCGCCAGGAGCACTCCGAAGCGGTCACGGTCCCGGCGTTCACCGAGGACGGCGAGCTCATCGAGGCGAAGATGACCCTCGACGCGAGCAGCGAGCTCGTCGCCGTCCCCGTCGAGGTCTCCATCAAGGACGAGGAGTCGACCACCGGCGCCGTCGAGGCCGCCGTCGAGGACATCCGCTCCCGCATCAAGAGCAACCGCGCCACGATCGCGCGCCCCGTGATCGACGAGGACCCGGAGCCCTACAACTACGAGGAGTTCTGAGCCGCGCCTGCGGGCCTTCACGCCTCCGCGGCTCCGCACTGAGGTGCCCGGATCTGCTCACGACACGCCGGAGCGGCCGGCCGATCCGAGCACCACAGCGGCCGCCCTCCCACATCAGTCGAAGAAGTCCGCATCAATCTCGACCGCTGTGTACGTCTCCTTCACCTGGACGCCCACTCGGTACTTGATCATCAGCCCCACGAGACGCTCTCCGTCGATGAGGACGACGCGGGACTGGACTGCGTTGGCGTAGCTGGTTGCAGCCGGGGTGAATGCGGACGTAGTCAGGAATACTCCCCTTGAAGCACCAAAACCGTGCAGAGCTCCGACGAAAGCCTGAATCGTCTCCCGGCTGATATTGCTCCCAGCCCGGTATCTCTTCGCTTGAACGTAGACGCGTTCCAAGCCAAGAGCATCCTGGTCGATGACGCCGTCTACTCCACCGTCCCCGGTACCGCCGATGCGCTTGCCTCGCTGCTCAGCCCCTCCGTAGCCCATCGCAAGCAGCAGATCGACGACAGCCTGCTCGAAAAAGTCAGGGTGACTATCGCGAAGCCGGGCGAGAAGCTCCTCACCGACCTCTGCCTCGATACGCGAGATCGCGTCCTCGATCTGCTCGACGGGATCCAGCACCTGCGTGTCCAGCGGGTGATCGACCGCTTCGCTCTCGCTGACCCGCTGCTTCTCTACATCCTTCGGCCAGAAGGGGGCGAAGATCTGACGCGCACTCGCGTAGTCGAACCCACCGGCGTGGCGAGCGAGGGCCTCACGACCGTCGGCCGTTATTGAGTAGTGGCCTCTCAGCGGACGCTCGATCCATCGGGCTTTCATCAAGTTCGAGAGGGCCCAGCCGATCCGTTGGGTATACCGAAGGCCACCCGTCCGCAGGGTTTCCGCACGGGCCCTCGGTGTGAGCGCCAGAACATCTGCCGCTCTTCCGAACACGTCCTTCCGATGGAGCACATCGCCCGACTCCAATATCTGGAGTACCGGAACCACGAATACGGGCCAGATCGGAACATCCGAGCCTGGTTCTTCTTCCAGTGCAGTCATCCGTTCATGGTGCACCACTCTGCCCCCGACAGTCGCATCGTCGACGGTTGAGGCGGTCTTGCTCCAACTGCTGGCCGCCCACTCAGAGGGCCGCGCTTCAGGCGGCTTTGCCTTCCTGTCGCACCCCGGAGGCCGCGCAGAACTTTCTAAGCCTGAACTGATCTCTCCGCACAGCAGAGCTCAGGGTCGCTCGGCACTCGTTCTAACTTCAACGAGGACCCCTGAACAAGCTGCGCCTCTTGACCGGGGGCGCCGCAGGGAGTCGGATGAGGGCGTGCGCGCGCTGGTCCCCGTCTCCGATCCGTGGTCCGTCGACGGGAGCGGGCGGACGGACGACGGGCCCGTCGACGACCTCTCGGTCCGCGCCGAGCGGGACGGCGGCTCGTACTCGGTCCGGACGCTGCGGCTGACCGGTGTCCGCCTCGGGCCGCGCGGCTCGGTGCACGGAGTGGTCACCGACCCGGTCGCGACGGCCGCGCTCGCGATCGGCTCGCTCCTCCTCTCGGTGATCCCCGCCGGCCTGCCCGGGGACCGGACGCGAGCGGCGATGGTGGCGGCGGAGGCGCGGGCTCAGGAGCTGGCCGCCGACCGGCCCGCGTGGGACGTGAGCCCCCTCCCCCTCGACGGGATCGACTACGCGCTCTTCACCCGGACCCTGCCCGAGGGCGCCGTCGCGCACGCCGACCTCGGCTGGGCCGTCGTCGCGCTGTGGAGCACAGGCCCGCTCCCCCGGGGCCCCTTCCACCTGCTCGAGATCCCCGACGAGCCCGTCCAGCGCTGAGTCGCCCGGATCGGCCCGCGGCACGCCGCAGCGGGGAGCCGATCCGGGCGACTCAGCGAACGGGTCAGCGCACTCAGCTCAGGGTCACGCGCCCGCGACCGTGGAGCCGCGCACCAGCAGCTCGGTCGGCAGCAGCGTCACGCGCTGCACCTCCTCGCCGGCCAGGAGGCGCACCAGCACGTCCGCCATCGCCTCGCCGAGGCCCGTGGAGGGCTGGCGCACCGTGGTGAGGCGCGGCTCGCTCGCCTCGGCGAAGTAGTCGCCGTCGAATCCCGCGAGCGCGATGTCGCCCGGCACCGTGAGGCCGCGCTCGCGCAGCGCCGTCAGGGC
>NZ_PSVX01000022.1:0-53035 GCF_002932695.1 Rathayibacter sp. AY1D2
CATGGACGACCTCCTCGGTCGCCACCGCCCTCAGCCAGGCCGCGACCGGATCCGCCCCGACGGCGATCCTCGACCTGTCCTCCCTGCCCGACACCACGGAGAGCACGAGGGTCGTCGTCGGGACGAACGCGGCGAGAGCGCGGGTGGTGCGGGTCACGGACGGTCCAGTTCTGCGGGCTCTGCGATGCGCCCGCCTGTGATTACTACCATTAGCGTGAAGAGCTCTGCACCCCCGCTTCCGGGTGGAGTGCCGCGCAGCGCGCCAGCGGGGCTCGGCCGTGCTCGTGCGCCCACCTCTTCGACGAGGCGGCGCTGAGCCGGATCGATCAGGCGACCGATCTCCTTCTCGGGGAGCACCTGCGGGGGAGCGGCCGTTCCTTCCCGCCCGCGGAGATCGACGTGACGGCGCTCCCGCCCAGGCCCGGCACGTCCTTCGGCCTCTGGAGCCCTGAGCCGCGCACATCGAGCCCGCACTCGCCCTGCGCGTCGGATGATGCGCCGCACACGCAGAGGAGGATGCGCCCGCGGGCACTCCCTTCTCCGTCACGACCGGTCGACCGGCCGCCGTGCGCTCAGCAGACGCGGGCCGGGTAGGCCACCGTCTGCGCGAGGGTCTCGGAGCCCGCCGTGGCGGTCACCGTCACCTGGCTGCCCGGCATGCTCGCCAGGCGGGTGGTGAACGCGGCCGATCCGCTCGCGCCCGCGGCCACCGCGGTGACCGTCTTCGAGCCGTAGGCCGAGGCCATCGCGACGTCGATCGGAGCGGTGCCGCCGTTCTTGGCGAGGACCCGGTCCGCACGCCGCCCCTGCTCCACGACCTCGACGGAGTGGACGTCGACGTCGACATCACCCCTCCCGCGCAGCCCGGCTCCCTCTCGCTCTCCGTCGCCGCCGACGCCGTCGACCTCGCCGAGTCGGGCTCCACCGCCCTCCAGCGCCGGTTCACGGGCGGGCTGCCCACGGTCACCGTCACCGACTCGCGCGTCGGCGCGCAGAACAACTGGTACGTCCTCGCCTCGGCGAGCGCCCTCACCGGCCCGAGCGCCTCGATCGGAGCCGACCACCTCGGCTGGACCCCGCGCCTGATCACCGGCACCGGCGCCGTCGCGGGCGATCCGGTCGCCTCCTCCCTCGAGGGCGGCGCGGGCCTGCGCGACGCGCTGCTGCTCGGAGCCGCCGGCGGGGCCGGCACCTGGAGCGCCGACGCCGAGCTGCGGCTGCTGGCCGAGCCGGACGTCGAGGCCGGCTCCTACCGCTCGACGATCACGCTGTCGCTGTTCGCCTAGGCGCGGACCAGCGCAACGGCCGGGGACCGCGCCCCGCGGTCACTCCTGAGCGACCGCGACCGCCACGACGAGCGCGGAGTGGACCGTCGGCTCCGAGACGGCGAAGTAGCGGCTCGAGCCCTCGATCCAGGCCTCGGTCGCACCCTCCCTGGTGCGGAAGCGGACGGGCTCGTCGCTCGAGGTCCCACGCCCGTCGGCCTTCGCGACCGCCTGCGAGCGCAGATCGGCGAGCACCTGCTCCGCCGTCGTCGCCCCGGAGGCCACGCGGTCGCGGACGGTGCGGGCGCGCACCGCGTCGATCCCGATGTCGCGTCCGGTCGCCAGCGCCGCGACCACCGCGCCGTCGCAGTGCGCGATGCTGATCCGCATCCGCTCCAGCGCCGGGTGCTCGCCGCGGAGCACCGGGCGGCCGTGCGGTCCGGAGCAGCGCTCGCAGTGCGCGTCCACGGCGACCTCGAGGGGATCGATCCCGAGCGTCTCAGCAGCCAGCTCGCGCACGAGGACCCGGCCGAGGAGGAAGCCGTCCCGGACCTCGCGCCGACTCGTCGCCTCGTAGCGCAGGCGCTCGGCGAGGGTGAGCAGGCGCAGCATCCGGTGGCGGGCGGAGTCGAGGACCTCGGGCCGCGCCCAGCGCAGCTGCACGTCGTCGGTGGCGAGGAGGGGGAGTCCGGTCATGCCCCGGACGCTACGCACGCCAGGCGACATCGGCGTGACGGGAGGGTGGCCGGAGGGAGACGGGCCGCTGTTGACTGGGAGGCGTGCAGACCTTCCTCCCCTACCCCGACTTCCACCGCAGCATCCGCGCCCTCGACGGCAAGCGGCTCGGCAAGCAGCGCGTCGAGACGCTGCAGGTCATGCGGGCGCTGACCGTTCCGGGGTACGGCTGGCAGAACCACCCCGTCACGCGGATGTGGCGGGGCTACCGACCGGCGCTGATGACCTACCAGCGCGAGACCTGCGCGGAGTGGACGGAGCGCGGCTTCGCCGACACGTGCCTCGTGAAGACCGAGGAGGCCCTCGCCGCTGCCCCGGAGGATCTCGCCGCCTACCTGACCGGCGACTACGCGCTCCCGCCGTGGTTCGGCGACGAGCGGCTGCACCTCTCGCACCGCTCGAAGCTCGTGGCCAAGGACGAGGACCACTACGGCCCGCTGTTCCCCGGCACGCCGTCGGGGCTCGACTACCTCTGGCCCGTCGGCGCCTGAGCTCAGGCCGCGGGCGGGCGGAGGAACGGGATCGCGATGCGCGGACGGAACACCTCGCGCTGGTTCGCCTTCACCAGTCCGCAGATGATCAGCACGAAGTGCACCAGCCAGAGCACGGCGAACAGCGTGATCGGGATGCCGATCGGGTAGAAGTCCTTCGCGAGCGGGGTGTCGGAGGCGGCGAAGAGCAGCACGACGTGCGCGCCGAGCGTCACGACCCCGATCAGGATCACCGTCAGGCCCCAGTTCGCCGCGTTCCGCGCGTTCTCGGCGGCGAGCCCGCCCTTCCTCCGGGCGGACGGGTACACGGAGGCCATGACGATGCCGCCCACGATCAGGCTGAGGAACGGGATCCCGATGAACGCGAGGAAGCCGAGAGCGTACGAGAGGGCGCCCGTGGGCGGTGCGGGGACGGCCTGCGGAGGCGCGACCGGAGCGGCCTCCGGGGTCGTCGCGTCGGCCGGTCGGGGGTCGGAGGAGGGGCTCGCCATGCCGACAGCCTAGGGAACGCCGTCCCCCGGGTGGCGGTCAGGGTCTTTTCAGGCCTCTGGCCGGGCCTTCGTCTTCGGGGGCTCTCGGGTTAGTCTGTCGAGGTTGACCTGCCGCACGGAGCGTGCAGGGCGTCGGCCGCGGTCGTCGCAGCATCCGGGGGGATTCGCGAAGGAGAAGGTTTGGCGTCCGACAGAAGGACCACCGGTGGTGTGGTCAAGGCGATCGTGGGCTTCCTGGGCATGAGCGTCGTGGCCGGAGTCCTCGTGACCGCCACCGTCACCCCGGCCGTGGCGCTCGCCGGAGTCGCCGCGAACCAGTCGATCGGCGTCTTCGACGGCCTGCCCGACTACCTCGAGGTCGACAAGCTCTCCGAGAAGAGCAACATCTACGCGACCGGCTCCGACGGCCCGCAGCTGCTCGCCTCCTTCTACGTCGAGAACCGCGTCGAGGTGCCGCTCGACCGCATCGCCCAGGCCGCCAAGGACGCCGCCGTCTCGGGTGAGGACCCCCGTTTCTACGACCACGGCGGAGTCGACCTCCCCGGCACCCTCCGCGCCGTCGCGCAGACCTACGTGCTCGGCAACGACGTGCAGGGCGGATCCTCGATCACCCAGCAGTACGTGAAGAACGTCCTCGTCGAGAAGGCCGTCCGCAACATCTCGGACGACGCCGAGCGCGCGGCCGCGATCGACGAGGCCACCCGGACCTCCCCCGAGCGCAAGCTCCGCGAGATGAAGCTCGCCATCGGGCTCGAGAAGCAGTACACGAAGGACCAGATCCTCCAGGGCTACCTCAACATCGCGTTCTTCGGAGGCACCACCTACGGCCTCGAGACCGCCGCGAACTACTACTACGCGACCTCGGCCGCGGATCTCTCGATCGCCCAGGCCGCGAGCCTCATCGCGATCGTCAACAACCCGGCCGTCCTGCGGATCGACCAGCCCGACAATCCGGACAACGGCGCCGCGAACGGCTACGTCCGCAACAAGGACCGCCGCGACTACATCATCGGCAAGATGCTCGAGGAGGGGAAGATCTCGCAGGAGGACCACGACGCCGCCGTCGCCGCTCCGATCGAGCCCCGCATCACCCAGCCCAGCACCGGCTGCTCGACCGCGGGCAACGCGGGCTTCTTCTGCGACTACGTCACCAACGTCCTGAAGAACAACGAGATCTTCGGCGCCGACGAGGACACCCGCTGGACCAACTTCCGCCGCGGCGGCCTCGACGTCTACACGACGCTCGACGTCGGCCTGCAGGACGCGGCCGTCGCCGCCGTCGACGCGCAGGTCCCGCAGACCTGGAACTTCGACGTCGGAGCCGTCTCGGTCAGCGTCGAGGTCGGCTCCGGGCGCGTGCTCGCGATGACGCAGAACAAGAAGTACTCGCAGGATCCGGACGTCCTCACGACGGACCCGTCCTACAGCGCCGTGAACTACAGCACCGATCGGGCCAACGGCGGATCCTCCGGGATCCAGCCGGGCTCGACCTACAAGCTCTTCACCCTGGTGGAGTGGCTGAAGGAGGGCCACAGCATCAACGAGTCGGTCGACGGGACGCGCAAGTCCACCTGGGGCACCTTCACGGACTCCTGCGTCTCCGGCGGCACCGACACGAGCAACGAGACGAGCGCGAAGAACGACGAGGGCGGCACCGGCGAGGTCGGCACCCCGGTGTCCTTCACGAAGACCTCCCTCAACACCGGCTTCGTCGGCATGGCCCGTGAGCTCGACCTGTGCGGCATCCGCGACACCGCGGTCGACATGGGCGTGAAGCAGGGCAGCGGCGAGGAGCTCGAGCACAACCCGTCGTCGGTGCTCGGCACGAACTACGTCTCGCCCCTCTCGATGGCCGGCGCCTTCGCCACCATCGCCTCCGGCGGCACGACCTGCGACCCCGTCGCGATCGACCGCATCACCGACTCCGCCGGAGCCGACCAGCCGGTGCCCCCGGCGAACTGCCGCCAGTCGATCGACCGCAACGTCGCCGCCACCGCGGCCGTCGCGCTGCAGGCGACCTTCACCGGCGGCGGGACGGCCGTGGCCTCCCGCACCGGCGACGGCGTTCCGCTGATCGGCAAGACCGGCACCACCGACGACGCGAAGGCCACCTGGATGACCGGAGCGAGCACCCGCGTCGCGACCGCCGTCGGCGTGTTCAACGTGAAGGGCGACGCGAACCTGCGCCTCGGCCGCTACTCCTTCGACTCCGGATCCGCCGCCACCGCGCGCCACCGCATCTGGCCGGTCGTCATGCGCGCCGCCGACGCGACGTACGGCGGGACGGACTTCCCGGAGGCCGACGGCTCGCTGCAGGTCGTCCCGAAGGTGGACATCCCGGATGTCGTCGGGCTCTCCTCCGCCGACGCCGAGGCCAAGCTCGAGGCGGCCGGCTTCGGCGTCGTGCAGGGCGGCACGGAGGCGAGCGACGCCGCGGTCGGGACGGTCACCCGCGCCGCCCCGTCGGGCTCGGCCCCGCGCGGCACCGCGATCACCGTGTTCACCAGCTCCGGCAACCAGAAGACCGTGCCGAACGTGACGGGCCAGGACCTGGAGGCCGCGAAGAACGCCTTCGGCGCCGCCGGCTTCACGAAGATCACGCTCGCCTGCGCCGAGGACCCGAAGGCGCCCGACGCCGGCCAGGTCACCGGGCAGGAGCCGGCCGGCGGCTCCCCCGTCGCTCCGGACGCCACGCTGAAGGTGACGATCACCGCGAAGAAGTGCCCCTGACCGGCGCCTGACGGCTCGCGAGAACGCGTCCGGCCCGCGAGGATCCTCGGATCCCGCGGGCCGGACGCGTTCCTGTCGGACGACGGCGTCGGAGCCGGGGCTACTGCCCGCGCCCCCGGATCGCGCCGACGATCGCGACGGTCGCGAAGTAGACGATGAGGGCCAGCACGCCGAACGAGGCGAGCGCCCCGCTGGCCTCGGCCCAGGGCCGTCGCTCGTCCGTCATGGTGCCGGGCATGACGATGTCGAGGGCGAACATGCCCACCGCCAGGGCGAAGCAGACGAGGCTCAGCACGAGCAGCGCCCGGACCGCCTTGCCCACGGGGTCGTAGTAGCGCGGGTTCGACATCGTGCCTCCGGTTCTCGTGCTCTCGTGTCTATCCCGCCCGGACCGCTGTGGCAAGCCGTGGGGACGCGAAGACCCCCGCCCCCCTCCGCGGGCGCCGCTCGCGACGACGGGCGGTGCCGTCGTCACGAGCGGTGTCTCGCGGAAGGAGGAGGGACGGGGGTCGGAGCGGGACCGGCTACGCGGCCAGCGGGAGGGCGGCGGCCGAGGTCACCAGCAGCTCGCCGGCGACGGAGTCGACGCGGACAGCGACTCCGTCGGAGACCTCGCCGCTGACGAACAGGTCGGCGATCCGGTCGTCGATGGAGCGCTGGACGAGGCGGCGCAGGGGCCGGGCGCCGTACTGCGGCTCGTAGCCGTTCTCGGCGAGCCAGTCGACGGCCGCCTCCGTCACCTCGAGCGTCACCTCGCGGGGAGCGAGGCGGGAGCGCGTGGTGTCGAGGACGATGCCGACGATCTCCCGCAGCTGCTCGCGGCCGAGGCGGCGGAACAGGACGATCTCGTCGATCCGGTTGAGGAACTCGGGGCGCATCGCCTCGCGGAGACGGCCCATGACGCGATCGCGCAGGTCCTTCTCCGAGGCGAAGCCCTCGGCCGACGCGTCGCTCTGAGCGACGAAGCCGAGCGCACCCGACCGCGAGGCCAGGAACTCCGAGCCGAGGTTCGAGGTCATGATGATCACCGTGTTGCGGAAGTCGACCGTCCGCCCCTGGCCGTCGGTCAGACGCCCGTCGTCGAGCACCTGCAGCAGCAGGTTGAACACGTCGGGGTGCGCCTTCTCGATCTCGTCGAACAGGACCACCGAGTACGGGTTCCGGCGCACGCGCTCGGTCAGCTGACCGGCCTCGTCGTAGCCGACGTACCCGGGAGGGGCGCCGACCAGCCGCGAGACCGTGTGACGCTCGCCGAACTCGCTCATGTCGAAGCGGATGACCGACTGCTCATCGGCGAAGAGGGAGCCCGCGAGGGTGCGCGCCAGCTCCGTCTTGCCGACACCGGTCGGGCCGAGGAAGAGGAACGAGCCGACCGGGCGCGAGGAGTCGCCGAGGCCGGTGCGGCTGCGGCGGACGGCCCGCGCGACCGCGGTGACCGCGTCGTCCTGGCCGATGACCCGCTGGTGCAGCTCGGTCTCGAGGTGCGCGAGGCGCTCGCGCTCCCCCTCTGTGAGCCGCGACACCGGGATGCCGGTGGCGCGGGCGATGACGGCCGCGATCTCGGTCTCGCCGACGACCGCCTCCGCGGGGGCGCTGCCGGTGGCCGCGTCGAGCTCCGCCTGCACAGCGCTGATCTCGTCGCGGACGCGGGACGCCTCCTCGTAGTGCTCGGCCGAGACGGCCGCGTTCTTGTCGGCCTCCAGGGTCGCCAGACGCTCGAGCAGAGCTCCGGTGTCGACGCCGGCTCCGAGGCGGAGGCGGAGGCGCGCGCCGGCCTGGTCGATCAGGTCGATCGCCTTGTCGGGCAGCACGCGGTCGGTGAGGTACCGGGCCGAGAGCTCGACGGAGGCGCGCAGGGCCTCGTCCGTGAAGCGCACGCGGTGGTGCTCCTCGTAGGCGGGGCGCAGGCCGTGCAGGATGGCGACCGCGTCCTCGATGCCGGGCTCGCCGACGCGGACCGGCTGGAAGCGCCGCTCCAGCGCCGGGTCCTTCTCGATGGTGCGGTACTCCTTGAGCGTGGTGGCGCCGACGAGGTGCAGGTCGCCTCGGGCCAGACGCGGCTTGAGGATGTTGCCCGCGTCCATGCCGCCCTCGCCGCCGCCGCCCGCACCGACGACGGTGTGGACCTCGTCGATGAAGACGATCAGCTCGCCGGAGTGCGCCGCGATCTCGTCCATGGTGCCGGTGAGGCGCTCCTCGAAGTCGCCGCGGTAGCGGCTGCCGGCCAGCATGCCGGGGAGGTCGAGCGAGATCACGCGCTTGCCGCGCAGCTGCTCGGGGACCTCCTCCGCCACGATCGCGCGGGCCAGGCCCTCGACGATGGCGGTCTTGCCGACGCCGGCCTCGCCGACGAGCACCGGGTTGTTCTTGGTGCGGCGGCTGAGGATCTCGACGGTCTGCTCGATCTCGTCGGCGCGCCCGATGACCGGGTCGAGCCGGCCCTCGCGGGCGAGAGCGGTGAGGTCGGTACCGAACTTGTCGAGCAGCGGAGTGTCGGAGGCGGGCTGTCCCGCCTCCTGCTGCTGCGGGGCCTCGGTCTCGCGCATGCCCTGGGTGAGGGCCTCGGCGGTGACGCCGGCGCGGGCGAGGACCTGCCCGGCGGGGGCGTCCTGGCCGAGCACGAGCGCGAAGAAGAGGTGCTCGGGCTCGATGTAGGTCGAACCGCTGGAGCGGGCGACCTGGTAGGCGTGGAACAGCGCGCGCTGCGCGCTGGGGGTGATGGTGGCCGCGTTCTGCGAGGCGTGGGCCTCGTCGGCCTGCGGGAGGCGCGCCTCTGCGGCGGTGGCGATGGCGGCGGGGTCGACGCCGATGCGGCGCACGGCCTGCGAGACGGTCTCGTCGTCGATGAGCACGCGGAGCACGTGCAGGGCGTCGAGCTCGGTCTGGCCGCGCTCGAGGGCGAAGCGTCCTGCGGACTGCAGGATGTCGCGGGTACGGGCGGTGAGGAATCGGCTGAGGTCGATCAACCGCGCCGCGCGGGCGCGCTCACCGTCGAGGTAGCGGGCGAGGAAGTCGTCGAACGAGCTCGCTCCGGCCTCGCTGTAGTTGTCGGGCACCTGTCCTCCTGAGGAAGTTGAGTCGGTTACGCTCAAGTTCAACGCAGGGATGCTGTTCCTATTCCCGCCCCTCCCCCGCGAGATGCCGCTTCGGTCCACGGCACACCGCGGCGGGCGTTCCGACCGGCGTCTCGCGGGGACGGGAAGAGGCACGGACTCCCCGGAGTCCGTGCCTCTCTGCGCCGACGCGCATTTCCTCCGGGGTGGGAGCTCTAGGGGACGAGGTAGCCCGCCGCGCGGAACAGCTCGTACCACTCCGGGCGCGTGAGCGGCAGATCGGAGCCGAGGGCCGCATCGCGCACGCGCTGCTCGTTGGTCGTGCCGAGCACGACCTGCATGCCCGCCGGGTGGCGGGTGATCCAGGCGGTGGCCACGGCGATCGCCGGGACCCCGTACGTCGCTGCGAGCCGGTCGATGACGGCGTTCAGCTCGGGGTAGGCCGGGTTGTCGAGGAAGACGCCGGTGAAGAACCCCGCCTGGAAGGGCGACCAGGCCTGCACGGTGATGTCGTTCAGGCGGCAGTAGTCGAGGATGCCGGCGTCGCGCATGACGGACTGGTCCTCGCCGACCATGTTGGAGGCGACACCCTGCGCGATCAGCGGCGCATGGGTGATCGAGAGCTGCAGCTGGTTCGCCACGATCGGCTGGTTCAGCGACTTCTTCAGCAGCTCGATCTGGTACGGCGTCTGGTTCGAGACGCCGAAGTGCTTCACCTTGCCGGACGCGTGCAGCTCGTCGAACGCGCGGGCCACCTCATCGGGCTCGACGAGCGCGTCGGGCCGGTGCAGGAGCAGCACGTCGACGTAGTCGGTGCGCAGCGCCTTCAGCGAGCCCTCGACCGAGGCGATCAGATGCTCGTACGAGAAGTCGAAGTAGGGGCCGTCCGGGACGATGCCCGCCTTGGTCTGCAGGACGACCTGCTCGCGCTCCGACGGGGTGAGCGCCATCGCCTCGGCGAAGCGCTCCTCGCAGCGGTGCAGCTCGCCGCCGTACACGTCGGCGTGGTCGAAGAAGTCGATGCCGGAGTCGCGGGCGGCGCCGACGAGGCCGCGGATGGCCTCGTCGCTCATCTCGGGGATGCGCATGAGGCCGAGGACGACGTTCGGGGAGTCGACACCGGAGGTGCCGAGGGGGACGTGCTTCACAGGGAGTGCTCCTTCGTTGGATGCCTCGTCCACCGTAGGTGCCCCGGCTGAGCGCCGTCCAACAGGGGGTGCTGGTGCGATTCATCCGGTGGAGTGGTGAATCGGCGGAGTGCGTTCACGATGCAGGACGAACGTGGTGCCACGACCCCGATTCCGCGGCAGGGAGGAAGTCCTTCGTCGTTCGTCCTGAGTTCTGAACGGCTTGTCCGCGCACCCCGACGGTGGAAGGCTGCCGCCATGACGATCGAGGTGCGCGCAGCCACCGTCTTCGACGAGCTGGCGACGATGGTCGGCCCGAAGCGGAATGCATTCGCATCGACCGGAGCGAGTTGCGGAAACCTGTGGGGGTGCGCGAGGGCGATGGCTTCGTTGATCGTTGTCTTCCCTGCACCATTGGCACCGAGCATCAAGGAGAAGCGCCCAGGGAGCTCACAAACAATCGGCGCGTTGGCGGAGGCACGATAGCCTTCGACCTCAACTCGTCTCAGATGCACAATGCCACCCCGACCAGACCTCGGGCGCGGCAAGGATTGGGCACCAAGAACTCCAGCATCAGATGTCCTCGCGGATGTAGGTCACGCCGAATGCCTTGACCTGGCGGAACTCCTGGCGCGTCGTTCCGAAGTCGAACCAGCCGCCCTCAGACTTCTGGAAGATGTCGAGTCCACGGCCGAGGTTGATCCGCCAACCCATGTCGGTACGGATCCATCGATCGTGACCGCCGGGGTCCTTGCCGACCTCGACCTTGATGCCCTGCTGCGCCGCACCGTTCACGATCTGGTTGAGCATCTGAAGCTGGCGCTGCTGGTAGTCCATGTCATCTTCGAGCAGGGTGAAGAGCTTGAACGTGACTTCGTCAGCGGGGTCCTTGGCCGCAGCGATCAGAGCCAGCAGCTCTACGAGGTTGCGACCTTGGTGAGGCTGGCGGATGTACGGATCGTGAAACTCGATCTCGGTCGCGCCCTGCAGGTACGGCAACAGCAGGTTCTCGTAGGAGATGCCTCGCTGGTTCTCCACGAAGTCACGCTGCCCTTGGAACAGCTCCGCCCGCACCGGCTCGGGTGCAATCGGACGGTCGGCTGCACCCGCAGGAGCTTCTGCTGCGGGATCGACACCGGGAGCAACTGTCCGGCCGCGATAGTAGTGCGACGGGTACTCGTCCTCTTCCAGGGTCGTGACGGCGGTCCAGCCCGCGGTGAGCGAGTTGTACCCGAACTTCACGTCGACCATCGTGTCGTCGATTCGCAGGATCTGATCCTTGACCCGCTTGCGGCCCTCGATCGCGAATCGCAGGACCTCCTCGATCTCTTCAGTCGTTGCCTGCTCGTGCGGGTAGAGCAACTTCATGAGACCGGAGAAGGTCTTGTGGATGCCGTCGCGATCACGAGTCGAGATGTCCGAGCCGAGGGTGAAGTACTGCTGGTACCTGTCGGAGTAGTCGAGGTTGCGCATCGACTTGAGCACCTCGGCGATGTAGTCGACCACGAACCCGTAACCGTTCGAGAACATCTCGCCGCGGATCGTTTCGATCTCCCACCCGGGGATGTAGAAGTGCAGACGATCGAGGAAGGCAGGGTCGTGGTAGCTCTCAGGCAGCTGGTCGAACAGGTCAGAATGCTTGAGCATGTATGGAACGGTATGGGAGGTGTTGCCGATGAACACCATCGAGGCTTCAGCGCCCTGGGGATCGTTACCGCGCGAGAAAGACTTGTTGGCGAGATAGTTCTTCATGACGTCGACCAGGTTCTTATCGACCCGCTTCTTTTTGCCTGCGAACTCGTCGAAGGCCACCACGTCCCAGTACCCGACAAGGCCGAGGCGACCATTGGCGTTGTTGACAAACAGCTTGGGCACGGTGACCTCGCCGCCGGAGATCAGCATGCCGTGTGGCGAGAACTCCGAGTAGATGTGCGACTTGCCAGTGCCCTTCGGACCGAGCTCCACGAGGTTGTAGTTCCGCTCGACGAACGGGATCAGACGGATGAGCTGCAGCAGCTTGGCGCGGCGTCCAAACATCTCGGGATTGAACCCGATCGACTGGATAAGCAAGTCGATCCACTCGTCCGTGCTGAACTTCGCGCGGGACTCGAGGTAGCCCTGGTAGTCGAAGTTCGACATCTGAATTGGCTTGAGTGATCCCAGAATCCACGGAGAAACGCGAACATCTTCAGATCGGAAGTACTCCATATCGCACAGACACCAGACACCACCGACGAGCAACTTCTCGTGTGACGTAACGGTCGCTGGGCCGACAAGAATCCCGTTGATCCCCAGGTTCGCAAACGAGGCTTCGTAGGTTCCTGTCTTCTCGTTGAAAGTGACACCAACCTTGTCGATGACCCTGTACCTGCCGCGCTGCTCAATCTTCGACTTGACGAGTTCCGACTCGTTGCGGTGCACGTAGTGCTGCGCGAGGATGCCCCGCACCTTGTCGATGCCCGCTTGGATCGTCGCCTCGTCGTCGGACGCCGCATATTGGCCGAGCAGGTATTCCAGCACATACGACGGCACGATCGCGTTGCCCTTAACAGCCTTGACGAGATCCTTGCGAACAACGGCGCCAGCGAAATGCTCGTTGATCTTCCGGTCGAGTTCACTCTCCGGGGCAGTCTCCTGCGTGGCCTCGCCATCGACAGCCTCCGCGAGAGGCGGGGCTGCGGTGAGGTCGATGTCGTCGCTCATCAGAAATCCCATCCGTCGTCGCTCGCGAAGGTGCGCTTTACCGTGTACGGCACACCCCGATACTTCTTCCACTGGTCGGTGCCTTCGATTGGTTCCGACAGCCGGAACTCAACGCTCTGGTTGTTCGCGCTGTCGGCGTCTTTGCTCAGCAGCAGTGTCACGCTTTGGAACCGGTCGCGTCCTTCAGTGCTGTCCGAGTCGAAGGTCATCTCTTGCTCGTTCGAGATCAGTTGGTCCCCGAAGTAGAGTCCAGCGCGTAGCCGCCGCGCGGGCCGGTTCGGCGCCACCTTGGTCGACTGGTACAGCTTCACCACGACCTGCCCGGTCGTGATCTTGTCGGACTCCGGATGGATCTCAACGTTGACGGACTCGACTGTGTCGCTGCGACCCTTGTTGATCGAGATGACGGGCACGACGATCTCCTGCAGTGACGCTCCCCCATGCACGAACTGGAACCCGGCACCCGGCTGCACGATGCGCTGAATCGAGTTCGGGATCTGCACCTCGAGGTCGCTCGAAAGCCCGATCTGCTCCGGCTGGAATGTCCGGAATGCTGGATCCTGCTTTAGACCCCGGCCGAGCACGTAGCGACGCTTCTCAGCCACGATCTTCTCGCCCTGCGGCTTCACGGTGAGGTTGAACTGTGGCGCCAGCGTCGACCTTTGGTAGAGGAAGCCGTGGTCTGCCGTCACGAAGATGTTCGTCGCGTTCGAGCTCGCGAGCTTCTTGATGATGTCGAGCAGCTCGCGGATCGCATCCGTTGCGGCGGCGAATGTGCGGTGCTCTGACACTGCCTTGTCGCCGGTGGCGTCGATCGTGTCGTGGTAGACGTACAGCACCTGGTGGGATGCGTACAGGTCTCGGCGATCGCCCGGCTTCATCTCGATGAAGGTCTTAGCTTGGATCGCCGCTCCACCAACTGCGCCGAGAATCTTCGTCCGGTTCGAAGTGCCATCCGACTTCTGTCCATCGACGAGCACGGGATCGCCGTTTGGCGAGTGGGCCAGCGTCTGGTTCGGCAGCAGAGATGCCATCCCCAGCTGGGTGTAGCTCGGAAGCACACCCAGCATCGCTTCGATCTTGGCTTCGAACTTGTTCTCGCCGCGAATGCTCGACGTGAGTTCTTCAGCAACCTCGTACCGCAAAGCATCCGAGATGACGACGACTGCCTTTTTGCGGCCCTTGAGGATCTTGGCCACGTAGTGCTCGTAGAACGATGATTGCGGAGGGACGTTCAGGGTGCGCCAGCGCTCGACCCCGTCGACCTGCGCCTGCCAGCTCACGCCGAGTTTCGCCAGGAAGTCTGTGACGTATGCGTTCTCCACGAGGTCACCCAACGCTTCGAGCGGCTGTTTGAACTCCGCGGTCAGGTATGCATGGGTGAACAGGCGGTAAAGCTGATCGATGCGGAACCACTCATCGCGATACCGCGTCAGCCCGTCGTCGAAGGATGCGATCTCAAGTTTCGCAGTACGGATCGCCGGGATCAGTTCTGCCGCGGCGCTTAGTCCGTCGTATAGCGTCGCGTAGTCGTCGGACCAGAAGCTCTCGCGGCGTCGAGCGCTGATCGTGTCGAGGACATCTCGCGTCGGCATGCTTTGCGACGCGACGCTCTCGACGAGGCGGTGGATGACTTCACGCTCGGATGCCTCAAAGACGTCTGCGTCTTGGAGCGTCTCCCAGGGCAGCTGCGTAGCGACGTCCTTATAGTTGAGGTCGTCTTCGATCTTCCGGGCAAGTACCTTCATCGCGGGTGCGCTCCGCTTTGAATCGCGGAAGCTGCGGAAGTCGATGGCGAGATTTCGCGCCTTGTTTGAGGAGGCGGTATCGAAGCCCTCGGCGGCGCGTTGGAACATCCAGAGCGCGAAGCCCGCGATGGTCGGCACGTCCGTTGCATAGCCGTAGATGTGCTCGGCGCCGCCCCAATGGAAGTCTGCGAGCTCGTGCTTCTGAAGGGCATCCACCCCGGCAGTACTGCCGTCTGCGTACTGGATGAGCAACGCGCGCGTGAGCTCAGAGAAGCTGTGCTCCTTCTGCCCTAGCAGGGCCGCGCACATCTTGGCACGCACGACAGTCGGGTCGTCTCCAGGCGAGAGCAGTGCTCGGAACCTAGACACCAACCTGTTGTCCCCGAAGAACCTGGAATGCTGCGCGACGAGTTCGGTGGCACCCGGTCCGGTCAGGCCGAGGGTCGCCCCCATGAGCGCGCTGCGGTCGGCGGTGAAAATCGGGCCGTTCGCGAGCTCAATGTCCAGCAGCCAGTTCCCCACACCCTCAGGCACCCTGCCGGTGCGATAGACCAGGAACTTCGACACCCTGTCCTCGCGCAGGATCCGATGTTTGAGGGCGAACTCATTGTCGGCAACGCGCAGCACCGTGACGCCGACGGGCACCTGACCGTCAAGCTCGTCGGCATAGCTGCCGTCAGTATCGTGCCACACGACGATGCGCGCACCCTCGAATCGGGCCGCGAGATGATCGGCAATGGTTGGCGTCTTGCTCATTTGTCTTCCTCATCGTCTCGGCCTGGACCGAGCGCTCGGCGCGCGACCCGTTCCTGGGCTGCGCGGTAGATCTGTGCAATGCGCTGCTGCAGTTCTTCCTTGGACGGGAGGGCCGTCCAGTACTCCGCCACGACGATGCCGTCTTTGTGCATCTCGAGCAACTCGATCTGCTCACGACTCGTCTCTGTGCACAGGATGAGTCCGAGCGGCGCCTCCTCATCGTTTCGACGCTCGTAGCGATCGAGCCACTTCAAGTACAGATCCATCTGCCCCTTGTACGCAGGACGGAACTTGCCGACCTTCAGCTCGACCGCAATCAAGCGATGCAGAGGTCGGGAGTAGAAGAGTAGGTCGAGGTAGAAGTCGTCGTTGTCGACAGCCATCCGCTTCTGCCTCGCCACGAAGGTCCAGCCGTTCCCGACTTCGAGGAGGAATGCCTCCATCTCGCGGATCAGTGCCTCTTCCAGGTCGCGCTCCGCGAAGGTGTCTTTGAGCCCGAGGAAGTCCAGGAAGTATGGGCCACTGAAGGCGTCCAACGGCACCGCGGATCCGCCGGGAGTCTGTGCGTTAGCGATCTCCCGGCGCTCGAAGCCCTGACGTCCAATTAACTCGCGGAGGGCGCGAACGCTGAGCCGCGCATCGAGTGCCTGCTTGATGTAGAAGGCTCGCGCCTCGTCGGAGTAGACCGGAATGAGCGCCTTGAAGTGAGTCCAACTCAATCGTTGCCCCAGCGAGGCCACAATCTCGACGTCGGGGAAAACCTGAGCAAACTTGATCATCCGGTAAAGGTTGGCGCGGTCGTAGCCGCGTCCATACAGTCCCGTCAATTGTTGCCCCAGCGAGGCCACAATCTCTTCGGCATACCCGGCACGCTGATCTCCGAGTACCTCCGCGTCAATGAGATGGCCGATCTGCCAGTTCATCATCGTGAGCGCAGCGTTCGCCTGTGACGCCACGGACGCGCGAGTCTGCTCGATCAGGGCCGCGACACGATCGAACAGGTCGCTCGCTCCGCCGTTCTCGATCCTTTCTAGGTCAGCCATCGCTCGCCTCCAGACCGGCGATCCTCTTCACCGCGGGGTAGAACTTCGGGTAGTTTGCCTTCACGCCATCATCAAGGTCGATCGCGATCTGCTGGGTTGCGAGCGGGTAGAGAACATCGTGCTCGTAGTCTCGCAGCTCCGCGAGCACCTTGCGGATCCGGTCGGCTTCTTTTTGGTCCTTCGCTGACCCGCCAACGACAGCGGACGATTCAGCCTGCTGGAGAGCGACTGTGAGCTTGGCCTCGTACTCGCGCAGGTACTCGTTGAGGACCGTTGAGACCGTCGACGGCGTGTAGCGGTGCAGGTAAATCAGCGCGTTGAATGATCCTTTCGGGCTGGAGAACAACCAGTAGATCGGCCGCTTCTTGTAGCGCTGCACGTGATCGTCGTAGAACTTCGACTTGCCCGACTTCGTGATGAAGTAGTCGCGCAGATTCTTCACGCCAAGCGACTCCTCCACGAAGCGCAGATTCGCCTCGAAGTGCTCAGCGCCGAACGCCGAACGCAGGAACTGGCGGAACCGATCGACGATGTCATCTTCGAACCACCCGTCGTCAACGAAAGGAATCACGTTGTCAGTGTCGGGTCGGAACGACGGCGACGGAACCCTCGCGAGGTAGTCCCGGAGCGTTGCACCCTGGTCGGCGAGGATCAGGCCCGGCTCGTCGAGGCTGTAGCGACCGAACATGTAGCCAATGGCGAGCGAGATCAGATCAACAACAAGCTCGTGCGCTGCCTCGCGCTCGGGATCATCGGCGGTCCCGAATGTGTACTGTGCATTGCCGAAAAGCATGATGTCCGAAACCGCGACCAATGCCGAACTATCATTTTCCTCACCCAACGCTTCACCAACTGCATCCTGGACTCCTTGCTCGATCCCGAGCAGAGCTTCGGTGCGTTCCCGTCCTAGCGAGCGACAGCGCTCAACCCATGACGACACTTTGCCTGGCTCCAAGGCAACCGGAGGCCCCATGAACTCCGGAGCAGTCTCCTGCGTCAGCCAGTCATTTCGAGCGATCTCGATCGCCTCAATAGCCTGACGCTCGATCTGCTCGGCGTCGATCTTGGGAAGTGGAAGGCGCGCAAAGTCACCAGCCTTGAAGTGATGGGTCGGGTTCAGGAGGTCGGCGAATTCCGACCCATATTTGGTGTTGACCAGGGCCAGCGCGGCAAACATGGTCTCCCGCCCAGAGCGAGGATAGGCGCACAGGCCGGTCGCGTCGAAGAGGTAGCCAGGCGGGTAGTACCTCAGAGCAAGCCCACGACTCGTGATGGACGACCACGAGACAGATTCCTTGAAGATGAACTCCAAGTTGAAGTTGTGCGCCCAGATGCGCGAGCCACTCGGATGCAGGGTGGTCTGAAGTTCGGTCCCATCGTTGTACCAGTCGACGACGAACTCGTCGTGACCGTACCAACGCCTGGGCCCACCTCCCTTGTTGTATGGGAACCAGCGCTTTCCGCTCGACTTTGCAGCCTCACGACTATCCGCCGACCGGTTCGTCACAGACGCCGACACCTCCCACCAAAATCGAAGATATCGAGCGTTGTTTCCCGTCGCCATTCCCTCTCTAGGGTTTAGCACGTCACCGAGGTAGGGGCCTGAGGCAAGAGCGGTAAGCCCGGCGTCTGACATCCAGTAGCAGATAGGAGCGCCAGGGATCGCGAGGAAGTCACTGAGCCTGCGCCGGAAGACCCTTCGGGAAGCCGTGATGGCGTCACGCAGGATCAGCTCCTTTTCTGACTCATTCGTGCCATCAACGAGACGGGCAAACCAACACTCACGGCCTGAGTCGTCGAGCCTCAAGATGAACGCTGCAGTAGAGGCTACTTCGCCACTCAGGCTGTCGAACGCACCAGCACCAAAGTGCAGAACTTGCTCAAGTTGATGAGCCGCCAAGAGCTTGCTGCGAAGTGAGGAGAAGGCGGGACGGAAGAGCCAATTCTGTTTGGCGATCATCGCGACAATGCCCCCGCGCACGGCGAGGGTCAACGCCCGCTGAATGAAAGTCGCGAAGAGATCAGCTTTGGCGTCGGCCATATGGTGCTGAATGAAGTCTTCCAGCACACCAGCCATGTTTGACGAGCCCATGTATGGGGGATTTGCCACCACAATGCAGTAGCGCTGGCTCAGATACTCGGCCTGCTCAACAACCCGGAGAGCCCGATCCACAGCGTCGCTAAGGAACAGGTCGCCGTGGTCATCGAGGGTCTCAAGGTGTCGCCTGAGCGGTGCGATCAGCGCGGCCTCGGGCTGGATGAGGGAGCCGAGGGTATCCGCCTCGGCGAATTGGTTCCAGAACTCTTCCACGGCGTGCTTATCGCCACCCTTGCCGATGAGAAACTCAACCTCATCCGGGCTAAACGCGATCGGCTCGATCACACAGATCTGCGGTTCTATAGCACGAGCAAGGAACCGGCGGTCCTTCGCCCGCGCCTTCATGGTGAGCGCGAACGCAGCAAGCGCACCAGCACGAGGGTCGATCTCAGTGCCGTAGACGTTGTGCGCAAGGATCAGGCTCGGGATATCGGAAGGCGCATATCCCTCCTCCTCATAGATCGCATAGAGGAGATCGAAGGCATAGGTGAGCATATGACCCGAGCCGCAGGCTGGATCAATCACGCTCAGCTCTTCCGGCCCGGAGAGCTTCAGGAAGTCCGTTTCTACGTCGACGGGTGCGATGTAGTAGTCCATGCGATCGACGAGTCGAGAGGCTGGCCTGTTGAGCATCCATAGCCTGCCGACGGAGTTCTCGACGAGGTAGCGGACGATCCAGTGCGGGGTGAAGAGCTGCGTCGCGGCAGGAATCTCGTCGGCCCCAGCCTTCTTGTTCTTCTTGAACCCGGCGAACACCTCGTCTTTCCGCTCCGAGATGTAGAATTGGTAGAGCCAGCCGATGACCTCGACGTCGTCACAGACCTCTTCGGTGAGCACGTTACGTGCGCGGGCCACGATGGCGCCATCGGCGAGCAAGCCCGCGGGGACGAGCAGTTCGGTGTAGTCGCCTTCGCGTTCGAACATGAACGGCATCGACTTGTGCCAGTAGCGGCAGTACTCGGTGAGTAGCAACGCGTACGCTTCGCCCTCCGCATCGGTGCTGCGGCGAGTGCCATCGAGCAGTCCGAGAATGGCACCTCGCGTGGCAGAGCTCGTGACGACATCGGCGTCGATGTCTCCGTGCTTCGCATCGGCGAGAATCTCGGGCTGGCCGTGTACTTGGGCTAGCACGGGCGAGACAATCCCAGCGCCCGTGTAGCCCTTCGCGTCCATGAACCGCAGTGCGATGAGTCGGTTGAACCAGGTGTACGCGACCTTGTCGATCACGTGCTCGTGGCCGTGTTCTGCGATCTCGGTTTCGAGTCGACGCACCGTCTCCGCTCGCTCAGTTCGGGCGACGGATCCGGGGGCGAGCACTGCCGACGCCTGCGCCGAGACCGCAGCGATCAGTTCGCGGCGAGCAGCTTTCGCAAAATTCTCCAGGGCTTTAGTGTCCATGCCTGTTCCTTAGAGCGTGATGCGCTTGTTGTCGTTGATCGTGTTAACGAGTAGCGCACGGAGTTCGCCGAGGTACGCGTTGATGTCGTCCTCGGTTTCGAGCAATCCACCGGCCATCGGAAGCGAGAGCTTCTTGATCGAGATGCTCTGCTTCAGCAGTTGCTTCGGAGGGATGGGACCGTCCGGTGTCGATTCAGTGTCGGGTTCCACAGAAGGATCCGGGTCCAGCGGCGGCTGTCTCGTCGATTCCAGCTCGTCCAGGATGGCCGGGTAGGTCGTGTCGGCGAACTGCGCTGCGAGATTGCGGATCGCCGGGATCTGCGTCTCGTGCTTCACCCGCTCGAGCACGGCCTCTGCTTTGCGAGTCACGGACTCCCGAGAGGCCTCGGTCGCACGCTCAAACGCTGCGCTGACCGGCACCTGCTTCCAGTAGTCGTTGATCGACCCGATGGCAGCGTCGCGCTCCGTGGAGACGATGCCGCCGAGCTGCGCCTGCAGGTCAGTGATCGCAGCCCCAAGCTGGGTCGTCCTATTGCCACGGAAGATCTGCGCATCTTCGAGTGCGATCTCGATTCCATCGGAGATGCTGGCCGTCAAGAAGCCAAGGTTCGTGCGGTTGAGCTGCATGAACTTCGCTGCGTTGTCGTAGATGCTGCGCTGATTCCCGTTGAGGAACGCCTTGATCGGATCGATCGCGTTGTCCTTCGCGTCTAGCAGTTCGTCCGCCGTGGTGGCAGCCTCGTTGAAATGCTCCAGGAACCAATCCGAGCTGTTTGCCGTCAGTTCACCCAACAGCCGGATCGGTTCGTCCAGCTGGTCGATGAACGGGTACGCAGCTGCACCGGACCGCAGTGCCTTCAGCTCGACGAGCTTCGATTCGAGGTGTTCCTTCCCTAGACGTCCGAGTTCAGCCGCATCCTTCGTGAGGCTTCCGTCGTTCGTGAACTCGATGACGAACTTGCGGAAAGCGTTCACGATCTTCTGGTCATAGACCCTCTGCGGAGCGACGACGAGGTTCGGGTATCGCTGCGTGTTGCGCAGCGTCCCGGTTATCTCGGTGCGAGCGAGTGTCTTGCCGTCGAGCTGCAGCTCGATCTTCGACTGTCCAGCGAGGTGGGCCACAACCGCAGCGATCGACCATTGGTCCCAGCCAAAGGGCTTGGCGGAGTACCGGTCGACGAGCTGCTTCATCGTGACCATCTCATGCCGCTTGCCCCGCATCTCCAGGTGCCCGAGCACATCATCGGCGGGCACCTCCAAAATGCTGAGGCTCTCATCGAACATCCCGTCTGCCGGGTTTACCAGTCCATTGAGACCCTGCTCGCTGAAAGTCTTGCCCCCCAGCATGCTCAGATTGGTGTACGTGGCCGCAATGACCTTCGCGAAGCCGTCATTGATTCGATTCTGTGCGTCGCTGGCGGTGACATCGATCACTGCGGCATTGTGAATCAGCGTCGCGCTGCCAACGGCAGTGCGGAGCCTTTCGACGATCTCCTTCTCGCGCTCGGCGTTCTGGGTGCCCTTCTCGCCGAGGATGCGGGTCTCGATCGCCGTGCGACTCGAACCCTGCGCACGCTTGACGTACTTCTCGGTCTTCAGCAACAAGCGAAGATCGGCGAGGATCCGGTTCGCCTCGACCGGGAGAACAACGCGCAGCTCATCGAGACCCGCGCTGTGCGCCTTGATCTGATCCAAGCTGAACTCGGTCTCGGGACTGGTGAAGTGCAGCGCCAGCTCGTGCTGCTTGCCATACGGGGTGCCATCGAGCTTGTAGCCGAACGGGAAATTCTGGCCATTCTTCGCGACCGTCTTGGTCGTCTTCACGACCGACTCAGCGAGAAGCTTGTTGAGCTTCGCGGAGACCTCGGAGTTGTCGATGTCGACGTCCTTGATCTCCTGCTCAATCTTCTGCTCTTCGTTCGTCAGGTAGTCGTACAGGTCGCCGTTGCGCTGAATGTAGGTCTGCGCCTCGAGCACGTTGAGGGCTTCGTTGACGTCCTTACCGAGCTGGATGAGATCCGTACCGAAGCGGTCGTATACCAGGACCGTGAGATTGCGGGCCGTGGCCTTGAAGCTGTCGACGTACTTGACCAAGAACAGCGCCTTCAACAGGCGCACCGCGAGCGCGCTGAGCTTGCCGCTGCCGGTGGCGCTCTCGGCGTTGATGATCGCCCGCTGATTTGCCGATTTCAGTGAGGCACGGATGCCCTCGAACATCTGATCGAACGATGCCAACGATCCGAGCGGCCGATCGGCAAGGTGGGTTGCGACCTGCTGCACGACGCCGAGCATCGACCGCTCGCCCACCGAGCTGTTGCGTCCTTCGAAGATGTTGTGGTCGCTGATGCCCTCGATCGCGGCTTGGAAGAGGGGGAACTGGTACGTCACGAACGGGTACGTGCCGACGAAGTGTGACTCGTCGCGATAGTTCGGGTAGTGGCGGCCCTCGACGAAGTCGAACAGCGTCTTGAAGTTCGCGTGCTCGCCGTCGTAGACCGCTGCGACCTCACTGGCAGCGGCATCCGTCTTCGCGAGAAGACGCTTGCGGATGACCTCTTCGACGTCCTGGCTGGTGAGCTTGAGCCGGTTCTTGAAGCGAGCCTGGATCTTGGAAAAGTCGTTCGCCTGCTGCTTGGTCCGGTCGCCGCCGACCTTCTCCATGTCCTCCTGCGAGGTCACGAAGATCCACGCCCGGCCGTTGCACTTCGTGGCAAGTGACTCGGCAATGGTCTGCAAATTCAGCATGAGCTGCGTATTCGTACCGATGAACTGGCCGACCTCGTCGACGAAGAAGTTCAGCCGGAAGTCTGCTGGTTGCTTCTCAAGCCAAGCCGCGACCTCTTCGGCGAAGTCTTCGATCGATACCGAGTAGTTGGCGCTGTACTGACGGATGATGCCCGGGCTCTCCACGCCGTTCACCTCAGCGAAAGCCTTGTCGATGTTCCCTGCTTCGAGCGCCGCCTGTTCGCGGCCACGCGCCCATTCGATTCCCGCAGCGCGCGCGAACGCCGCTTTGAAGTCGTCATACTGGCCACGCGAATCAAGGTCCCGCTCGAATCGAGCGATGTGCCCCTGGTTGCCGTAATATCCCCGCGCTTCATCGAAGATCTTCACAAACACCTTCAGCAGGGCATCGTTCTGATCCTTGGAGATCAGCGTTGCCTTCTGATCGATGTTGAACAGCAGGCTGCGCGACTGGATCCGGTCGGCCTTCTCGATCAGTGCGGGCAGGAACGCGTCGTCGGCCTTGGAACGGAACTGCTCAGACACGAGGGCACGAGGGAAGTCATGGCCTTCGATGTCCCCCAGCAGGTGCGCCAGCATCTTCAGCAGGTGCGACTTACCGGATCCGAAGAAGCCCGAGATCCACACGCCGTTGGCATTCGTGTAGTTGGTGTATGCCTCAAGCACATGCTCAAGCCCCTTGGCGGCTTCGTTCGTGAGGACGTACTCCTCGACCTCCGTCGCGAGATGCGAGGTGTCATCTGCCTTGATGACACCCTCGATAGCGCGGCCGATCGGCTTCGCGAAAATCTCATTGATCACGGTCGCGCTCATGCTTCTTGCTCCAGAATGTCTTTGGCCCGGTAGTAGCTGTCACTGGCGCTGAGATTCAGCGCGCGCAACTGATGGCCAGCCGTCTGTGTGAACTCGTACGTGCCGGGGAACCACGCAAGCATCGGGCGCCGCACCACAACGCTCTGCAGGTTCTCCAACACCGTGTGGGTGCGGATGAAGGGGAAGACCTCGCCAAGTCCGGTGAGGAAAACGATGTCGCTCGACTGGCCCTGCAAGCGAATACGGATGGCTGGCGCGATGTGATCGTGCGGATCGAGCATCCCCTGCAGTACCTCACGGAACTCGCCCTTGTCCATCGTCGGCTCCAGCTCGACGACTCGCTCCCAGACGCCTCGCTCGGTGAGGAGCTCAACGGCGAGATCGTACAAATCGATCTGGGCGACAGTGAGTCCGTCGTCACTCTGGAGCTTCGTCCGCACCCGGTCCCGCATGCTCTCAACGTCGTGCGTCCACGAGGGCGGGAAGTGGTAGATGAAGAAGGGGACCTCTTTCGAGAGCCCCTCCATCTTCAGGAATCGCTCGCTTCGGAGCACGTCGTAGACGTGCCTCTCGTCGCTCTGCAAGCTGCGCTTCGTCTGTGTCATTGCTCGGCCCCTGCGGATGTCGTCGTCGGGAAGAATCGGATGTCGCTCGGGGTACGCCTGTTCAAGGTCTCAATGACACGTTCCGACATCACCGCGGGAACGATGCTCCCGCTCTCCGTGAGCAACCCGGCGTCTTGCAGCATCCGGAATACGTTCTGACGCAGCTTCATACTCGTCGATGGCTTCAGCTCGTCCAGCTCGGGACGCCACAAGCTCTTTCCAACGAGGAAGCGATCGAAGTCGTCTGTGCTCAAGCTCGGCGTCATCAGCAGGAACCGTTCGCGGACGACCTCTTCGGCGAACTCCCCGATCAAACCGTACCGACGGCATGCTGCGGCCCACATCAGGATCTGCTGCTCACTCGGGCCAGCGTCTGCGAGCAAGCTGATCTCGGCGTCTGTCAGCACGGATAGCCGCTGGACTGTTTCACGGATCACCCGCACGCTTGAGGAGGAAGTGCGCGCCTGCAGGACGTTTCGCTCGACGGCGATCTTCCGCACCTGGCCCCAGTCGCGCTCCGCGAGGTAGAGGGATGCGAGCACGGCGGCTTCGCGCATCAGGAGACCACCGCTCGTAAACGACAGCGCATAGCGCTCGGGGGAGTCAGCGAGCACGGGACCTCCTCTCGTTTTTGGGCAGTGGATCAGGATACAAGGGACCGCCGACACTGCTGTGGGCTGCTGTGGCTTGGGCTGTTCGTCAGGGGGATTCGGCTTCGT
This sequence comes from Rathayibacter sp. AY1D2, assembly GCF_002932695.1. Classification (NCBI taxonomy): domain Bacteria; kingdom Bacillati; phylum Actinomycetota; class Actinomycetes; order Micrococcales; family Microbacteriaceae; genus Rathayibacter; species Rathayibacter sp. AY1D2. The sequence goes on from NZ_PSVX01000022.1 coordinate 24,521, forward strand.
CTGGCGCGGCAGCTCCACCGCGGCGCACCCAGTCGTCGACCTCGCTCGCCTGGAACTTCCAGAGGCGCCCGATCTTGTGCGCGGGCATGCTCTTCTCGGCGATCCAGGCGTAAACGGTGTCCTTGGTGACCCCAAGATGGGAAGCGATGTCGTCGGCAGAAAGCCACGGCTCAGTCACTAGGGTCCTCCCTCTCGACCTCGGCGGGCCGACGTTCCCGATGATATCGGAGCAATACCGGGTTGAGTAGGGTTTTTCCGGGTGTGGCCGCTCTACGTCAGTCAGCCAGGTTCCTCAACAGCCATGAGCTGACAGTTGAGCGCCACCTCTCTGAAGCCGAGTTCCAGGCAAGCGTGTGCCCCGCGTCGAAGAACACCAGCTCCACGAGGTCGGGCCGTCGATCGCGGAGCGCATCCGAGACGCGAATCGGAGCCGAGTCGTCTCGGCTGCCGTGCAGGATCAACGTGGGTACGGAGAGTTCTCCGGCGCGGTCGATCCAGTCCATTTCCCGAAGCGGGATGCCTCCCTGCAGCCCGGCCGTGCGGGCGAGTGGATCAATCGTCAACCACGGTGTAGCGAGATGGCCCCCCACGACAGGAAGACCGCTGCGCACGCAGTTGGCCTTGATCACCTCGATCCAGCTGAGAACTGGAGAGTCCAAGACCAGCCCCGCGATCACGCCGCTGGAGCGCATCCGATCGGCTGCTCGTAGCGCGATGGCCGCACCCATCGACCACCCGAACAAGACGATGCGTTCGGCGCCGTGCTCGACGGCGTACTCGACCGCAGCCTCAACATCGTCGGCCTCAAAGTACCCGAGTGTCGAGCGCCCGGTCCCGGTCCGCGGCCCTTCGCCATCATTGCGGAAGCTGACGACGAGCGAGGGGTAGCCAAGCTCAGTGGTCACCTGCACGCCACGTAGCGTGCCGCGTCGGCTGCTCCCCATGCCGGCCGCTCGCCAACCCGAAATTTCAGGTGCCGGACCCTCTCGCCTCCTTGAGGGAGGTGTGCTCGTGCCACCCGCATGCCCCACCGAACGGGTATTCCTGGTCACCTCTGTCCTCCTCTGTCATTTCGAAGAGGGCACGAAAGAGGCCCGAGACCGCGAGATTTCGCGGATCCGGGCCTCTGACCAGGTGTTCGCCGGGGCCTCAGAGAGAAGCTCTCAGAAGTCCCAGTCCTCGTCTTCGGTGTTCACGGCCTTGCCGATCACGTAGGAGGAGCCGGAGCCCGAGAAGAAGTCGTGGTTCTCGTCCGCGTTGGGCGAGAGGGCCGACAGGATCGCGGGGTTCACATCGGTGACCTGCTTGGGGAACATCGGCTCGTAGCCGAGGTTCATCAGCGCCTTGTTGGCGTTGTAGTGCAGGAACTTCTTGACGTCCTCGGTCAGGCCGAGCTGGTCGTAGAGGTCCTGCGTGTACTGCGCCTCGTTGTCGTAGAGCTCGTAGAGCAGCGAGAACGTGTAGTCCTTGATCTCGTCGCGCTTGGCCTGGTCGACCCGCTCGAGTCCCTTCTGGAACTTGTAGCCGATGTAGTAGCCGTGCACGGCCTCGTCGCGGATGATCAGGCGCACGAGGTCGGCCGTGTTGGTGAGCTTGGCGCGCGAGGACCAGTACATCGGCAGGTAGAAGCCCGAGTAGAAGAGGAACGACTCCAGCAGCGTGGAGGCGACCTTCCGCTTCAGCGGGTCGTCGCCGCGGTAGTAGTCCATCACGATGGACGCCTTCTTCTGCAGGTTCGGGTTCTCCATCGACCAGCGGAAGGCCTCGTCGATGTCCTGTGTGTTCGACAGGGTCGAGAACACCGAGGAGTACGACTTGGCGTGGACCGACTCCATGAACGCGATGTTCGTGTAGACGGCCTCCTCGTGAGGCGTGATCGCGTCCGGGATGAGCGAGACGGCGCCGACGGTGCCCTGCACGGTGTCGAGCAGGGTGAGCCCGGTGAACACGCGCATGGTGAGCTGCTGCTCCTGGTGCGTGAGCGTGTTCCACGACTGGATGTCGTTCGACAGCGGGACCTTCTCGGGCAGCCAGAAGTTGCTCGTGAGGCGGTTCCACACCTCGACGTCCTTGTCGTCCTGGATCCGGTTCCAGTTGATCGCCTGGACGGAGTCGACGAGCTTGAGCTTCTCGGGGGGAGTCATGATTCCTTCTCGCTGCTGCGGATGGGTCGTGCGGAGGGGGGTGGGGCTGCGTGCTCTAGAGCATGCACGAGACGCACTGGTCGAGCTCGGTGCCCTCGAGCGCCAGCTGACGGATGCGGATGTAGTAGATCGTCTTGATGCCCTTGCGCCAGGCGTAGATCTGGGCGCGGTTGACGTCGCGGGTGGTCGCCGTGTCCTTGAAGAAGAGCGTGAGCGAGAGGCCCTGGTCGACGTGCTGCGTGGCGGCGGCGTAGGTGTCGATGATCTTCTCGTAGCCGATCTCGTACGCGTCCTGGTAGTACTCCAGGTTGTCGTTCGTCATGAACGGCGCCGGGTAGTAGACGCGGCCGAGCTTGCCCTCCTTGCGGATCTCGATCTTCGACGCGATCGGGTGGATCGAGGACGTCGAGTTGTTGATGTACGAGATCGAGCCGGTCGGCGGGACGGCCTGCAGGTTCTGGTTGTAGATGCCGTGCTCCATGACCGAGGCCTTGAGCGCACGCCAGTCGTCCCGGGTGGGGACCGCGATGCCCGAGTCGGCGAAGAGGCGGGAGACGCGCTCGGTGGCCGGCGCCCACTCCTTCTCGGTGTAGGTGTCGAAGAACTCGCCCGAGGCGTACTTCGAGTCGGCGAAGCCCTCGAAGGTGGTGCCGCGCTCGATGGAGAGGTTGTTGGAGGCACGCAGGGCGTGGAACAGCACCGAGTAGAAGTAGATGTTGGTGAAGTCGATGCCCTCCTCGGATCCGTAGTGGATCCGCTCGCGGGCGAGGTAGCCGTGCAGGTTCATCTGGCCGAGGCCGATGGCGTGCGACTTGTCGTTGCCGTCCTCGATCGAGCGGACCGAGGTGATGTGCGACTGGTCGGACACCGAGGTGAGGCCGCGGATCGCGGTCTCGATGGTGCGGCCGAAGTCGGGCGAGTCCATCGTCAGCGCGATGTTCAGCGAGCCGAGGTTGCAGGAGATGTCCTTGCCGATCTGCGCGTAGGAGAGGTCCTCGTTGTAGGTCGTCGGAGTGTTGACCTGGAGGATCTCGGAGCAGAGGTTGGACATGTTGATGCGGCCCTTGATCGGGTTCGCCTGGTTCACCGTGTCCTCGAACACGATGTAGGGGTAGCCCGACTCGAACTGGATCTCGGCGATGGTCTGGAAGAACTCGCGCGCCGAGATCTTGGTCTTCTTGATGCGCGGGTCGTCGACCATCTCGCGGTACTTCTCCGAGAGGGAGATGTCGCCGAAGGGGATGCCGTAGACGCGCTCGACGTCGTAGGGCGAGAAGAGGTACATGTCCTCGTTGTTCTTCGCGAGCTCGAACGTGATGTCGGGCACGACGACGCCGAGGGAGAGCGTCTTGATGCGGATCTTCTCGTCGGCGTTCTCGCGCTTGGTGTCGAGGAAGCGGAGGATGTCGGGGTGGTGCGCCGAGAGGTACACCGCTCCCGCGCCCTGGCGCGCGCCGAGCTGGTTGGCGTAGCTGAAGCTGTCCTCGAGGAGCTTCATCACGGGGATGATGCCCGAGGACTGGTTCTCGATCTGCTTGATCGGGGCGCCGGCCTCGCGGATGTTCGAGAGCGAGAGGGCGACGCCGCCGCCGCGCTTGGAGAGCTGGAGCGCGGAGTTGATGCCGCGGGCGATCGACTCCATGTTGTCCTCGATGCGCAGCAGGAAGCAGGAGACGAGCTCGCCGCGCTGGGCCTTGCCGGTGTTGAGGAAGGTCGGGGTCGCGGGCTGGAAGCGGCCGGCGACGATCTCCTCGACGAGGGCGGTCGCGAGCGTCTCGTCGCCCTGGGCGAGGCCGAGGGCGGTCATCACGACGCGGTCCTCGAAGCGCTCGAGGTAGCGCTTCCCGTCGAACGTCTTGAGCGTGTACGAGGTGTAGTACTTGAACGCGCCGAGGAAGGTCGCGAAGCGGAACTTCTTCGAGTACGCCAGGTCGTTGAGCTGCTGGATGAACTCGAACGAGTACTGGTCGAGCACGGCCTGCTCGTAGTACTCCTTCTCGACCAGGTAGTCGAGGCGCTCCTTGAGCGTGTGGAAGAACACCGTGTTCTGGTTGACGTGCTGCAGGAAGAACTCGCGAGCGGCCTCGCGGTCCTTGTCGAACTGGATCTCTCCGTTCGGGCCGTAGAGGTTCAGCATCGCGTTGAGCGAGTGGTAGTCCATCTGTGCGGCGTCGCGGGGAGCGTCGATCACTGCTGCGTCCAAAACGTGTCCAATCCTTCGTCGACGGCGCGGACGTCGTCGGGTGTTCCGAATACTTCGAATCGATAGAGGTGCGGCACCTCGCACTTGCGGGCGATGATGTCGCCGGCGAGGCAGTACGCCTCGCCGAAGTTCGTGTTGCCGGCGCCGATGACGCCGCGGATCAGGGAGCGGTTGCACGGATCGTTGAGGAACCGGATGACCTGCTTGGGGACCGCTCCTCCGCCGTTGCCGCCGCCGTAGGTGGGGAGGACGAGCACGTACGGCTCGTGGACGTGGAGCGTGTCGAGGGCGGCTCCGTCGCGGCGGGCGTGGAGCGGGATGCGCTGCGCCGGCCGTCCGAGCTTCTCGATGAACCGGTGCGTGTTCCCCGAGCTGCTGGAGAAGTACACGAGCCCGCTCATCCTCCGGCCCCTCTCCCCGTCAGCTGCTGTTCTCGGTCCCGCCTCCGAGGCGGCTGCGCGGTGAGCCGCAAGGCGGAGGAGGAAGCCGCAGCGGCGCTACGGCGCCCGCCGACGACGCTGCGGATCGCCGTCCGTGCGCCTCAGAGGGTCGCGATCTTGTCGGGGCGGAAGCCGGACCAGTGGTCGTCGTCCGTGATGACGACCGGCGCCTGGAGGTAGCCGAGGGCCTTGACGGCCTCGAGGGCCTTCTCGTCCACGGAGAGGTCGAACACCTCGTAGTCGATGCCCTTGCTGTCGAGGGCGCGGTACGTCGCGGTGCACTGGACGCAGGAGGGCTTGGTGTAGACCGTCACAGCCATGGGTGTCGCCTTTCGGAGGGGGTGTCCCGGTGCCGCTCCCCGACCGGCGGCTCGCGATGCGGGCGGGGTCGGAGGGTGGTCCGGGTGAGTTCTTGGTGCCGGTGGGGCTCTCGCTCCGACCTGCTCAGCAATACTACATATAGGGGGCGGGCCGGCGTCAGCCCACTAGACGTAGTAGTTACAGCCGTGTAGTTATCCACCGGTTCCTCCCCCGTTCATCCACAGGCCGGAGCCCGTGGAACCGCGGAAGGACGCGGATCCGGACGAACCATCCACAGGTGTGGACAGAAGGATCCCGTTCACTGTGTACAACGCGCCACGGCGTGTCGGCATGCCCGACCGGTGGGGTCCGCGCGGCGGCTCGACCACAAGATGTGGTGGTCGGATCGCATCGCGGGGCATGCCCGGACGGTACGCCCGACCACCGACAACGCGAACGGTCAGAGGAGCTGCGCGGCCCACTCCCGGGCGACGGCGCGCAGGTGCGGGAACGGGTCCGCGAGGGCCGCGGACGAGGAGCCCGCCGCTTCCGTCAGCGACACCGCCGCGGTGAAGCCGGGAGTCGGCGCCGCGATCGCCCCGGCGACGAGGAGCGTCCGCACCCCGGCCGCCTCGGCGAGCGCGAGGACGTGCACCGGGACCTTGCCGGCGGCGGACTGCGCGTCGAAGCGCCCCTCCCCCGTGATGACGACGTCCGCGCCCGCGAGGAGCGCCGGGAGCCCGATCGCCCGTCCGACGGCGTCGGCGCCGGAGGTCGGGCGCGCGCCCCAGGCGAGCAGCCCGAAGCCCGTCCCGCCCGCCGCCCCGGAGCCCGGCGCATCGGGATCCGCGTCCAGGTGCGCAGCGAGACGGCGGAGGCCGCTCTCGAGGAGGAGGACGTCCTCGGGGCCGGCCCCCTTCTGCGGTCCGAAGACGCGGGCCGCCCCGGAGTCGCCGAGCAGCGGGGTCGCGACGTCGCTGAGCACGACCGCGCCTCCGGGCGGCAGAGGACGCAGCGCGCGGAGGTCGGCGGCGGCGAGCGCGGGCAGCGCACCGCCTCCCTCGCCGAGGTCGCGGCCGGAGGTGGTGGAGAAGCGTGCGCCGAGCTCGCGGAGCGCTCCGACTCCGCCGTCGGTCGAGGCGCTGCCGCCGATCGCCAGCAGCAGGGCGTGCGCCCCCGCGTCGAGGGCGGCGGCGATCGCGCGGCCGAAGCCGCGCGTGTGCGCGGTGAGCGGTCGGAGCGGGTCGAGCAGCGTGATGCCGCTCGTGGAGGCGAGCTCGACGACGGCTGTCCCGTCGGGGAGCAGCAGCCACCAGGCGCGGACCGGCCGGGAGTCCGGGCCGGGGACGACGACCGGCCGCCGAAGCGACCCCGGGACCGCGAGTGCGAAGGCCTCGACCGTGCCCTCTCCTCCGTCGGCCATCGGCGCGAGGACGATCTCGTCCCCCGGGCGCGCAGCGCTCCAGCCCTCGGCGATCGCCCGCGCGACCTCGACCGCGCTCGCCGACCCCTTGAAGGAGTCGGGCGCGACGACGACCCTCAGCCTGCCCACGCGCTCAGTGTGGCACCGCGCCGCCGCTCAGAGCGGGGTCGCGAGCCGGTAGCCGCGCTTGATCACCGTCGCCACGAGCCGCGGTTCGGGGAGGGCCTGACGGAGGCGGCTGATAGCGACGTCGACCGCGTGGTCGTCGAGAGCCTCCGGCGCGGAGGCCGCGAGGACGTGACGCGCGACGGTCGCGCCCTCGGCGGCGACGAGAGTCCGGAACAGCGCGAGCGCGACCGGGGTCAGCGCCACCCGGGTCCCGGCCAGAACGGCGTGCCGGCCTCGGAGCTCGAGAGTGCCGAAGGCCGTCTCGATGCGGGGCGACGCCTGCTCGAGGTGCTCGCAGGTCAGGCGGATGAGCGCGCCCATCCGGAACCGGTCCGGCACGACCGGGAGGATCCCTGCCTCGACCAGGGGTGCTGCGGTCACCGGGCCGACGGCGGCGGCGACCACCGTCTCGCGGAAGGCCGCCTGGAGGTCGTCGAGGCGGCCCGCGGCCTCCGCGACCGTGAAGAGCGCCTCCACCGCCGGCGCGCTGGTGAAGGTGACGGCGTCGATGCCCCCTCCGCAGACCGCGTCGATCAGCCGCAGCACCCGGGCGGAGTCCTCGTGCACGCTCCAGCGGTAGGGCGCGGCCGTGAGCACCCGGGCGCCGGCGTCGCGGAGACGCTGCAGCTGAGCCGGGTCGGTGAATCCGTGCAGCTGCACCGCGATCGTGCGGCCGGCGACGCCCTCGCGCAGAGCCAGGTCGACGAGGGAGGTGGTCGTCTCGCGCTCGCTCATCCCGTGGTCGTCGAGACCCGCCGCACGGATCGCTCCGCGCGCCTTGGGCCCGCGGACGAGGATCCGCGCGGAGGACAGCGCGTCGGCCAGCTCGATCCCCGCGGCGTCCGCGGCCTCGAGCCAGCGCCGCAGGCCGTAGGAGGTGGTGGCGAGGAGCACGTCGGGACGGGCGGCGACGATGGCGCGGGTCTCCTCCTCGAGCGCGCCCTCGGTGTCGACGCCGCGCATTCGGATGGTGGGGGCGTGCGTCACGGCGGCACCGCGGCGCTCGAACGCGGCGATCAGGTCCTCGGAGCGGCGGTCGGAGGTGACCCCGATGCGGAAGCCGTCCAGCTGGTCGGGTCGGAACCCCACGGCGGCGTCGGGATCAGTGCCGGTCATGCTCGGCCCCCTCGAGATCTCACGCGGTCAGTGCATCGACCGCTCGGGCGATGCTCTCGGGGTCCCCCGCATCATGGCACGCGGCCTGCCGGACCACCTCGCCGATGACGATCACGGCGGGCGAGCGCGGTGCCAGCTCGGGGAGCAGGCCGAGCACTCCGCCGACCGACGAGACCGTCGTGCGCTGGTCGCGCGACCAGCCCCGCTCGACGATCGCGAGGGGCGTGTCGGCGCGCATCCCCGCGCGCTGCAGCCCGGCGACGAGGTGCGGGAGGGTGTTCACGCCCATCAGCACCACGATCGTCCCGCCCAGCCCGGCCAGATGGCCGAGCTCCTGCTCGCTGAACGGCGCATGGCCCGAGACCACGGTGAAGGCCCTGCTGACCTCGCGATGCGTGACCGGGATCCCGGCGGCGGCGGGCACCGAGATCGCGCTGGTCACTCCGGGGACGACCGTGGAGCCGACGCCGGCGAGCCGGCACGCGCGCACCTCCTCCGACCCGCGGCCGAACACGAACGGATCGCCGCCCTTCAGGCGCACGACGTCCAGACCCGCGAGGGCCCGCTCGATCATCAGCCGCTCGATCTCGTGCTGCGGCACCGCGTGATGACCCGGCGTCTTGCCGACGTCGATCAGCTCGGCGCCGGGCGCCCACTCGGCCAGGCCCTCGTGCGGACCGAGCCGGTCGTAGAGCACCACGTCCGCGTCGCGGAGGGCGCGGCGGGCGGCGAGGGTCATCAGATCCGGATCGCCGGGGCCGCCGCCGACGATGCTGACGTGCCCGACCGGCCGGGTCGGCGCGGGGGCCTCGTCGACGATCCAGGGGCAGAGCTCGGCCGCCGCTGCTCGGAGCGGCGCCGGCCCCTCCACCCACACGATCAGGGCCGGGGGCGCCGTGGTGAGCGCGTCCTCCGCCTCGTGCCGCTCGACGAGTGCGCCGGCGGCTCGGTAGCGGGCGAGCACGCGGCGGGTCCCGGAGGCTGTGCCGATCACGAGCACACGGCGTCCGGCGAGGTCGAGGGAGAGCTGCATCACGAGTCCGATCCGATCCCGGCCGGACCGACGGGGATCCTCGGCCCCGCGACCAGCACGGGTCCGTCCGGTCTCTCGTCCCGGCCGGCTGGCCGGACCTGCCCGCGCTCGCGCACGGTCGCGACGCGCGGATCCGCGGTGTCCGGGGCGTTCACGAAGGAGCGGAAGCGGCGGAGCCGGTCGGGATCGGCGAGGGTCGCCGCCCACTCGTCGACGTAGGTGTCGACGTGCGTGGCCATGGCGGCCTCCAGCTCGGCGGCGATGCCGAGCGAGTCCTCGCAGACCACCTCGCGCACGTGCTCGAGTCCGCCGGGGAGCTCCTCCTGCCAGCGTGCGGTCCGCTGGAGCCGCTCGGCCGTCCGCACGTAGTACATGACGTAGCGGTCGATGTAGCGCACCAGGGTCTCGTCGTCGAGGTCCTGCGCGAGCAGCTGGGCGTGCGCCGGCTGGTAGCCGCCGTTGCCGCCGACGTAGAGGTTCCAGCCGAGGTCGCTCGCGATGACGCCGATGTCCTTCCCCCGCGCCTCGGCGCACTCGCGGGCGCAGCCGCTGACCCCGAGCTTGAACTTGTGCGGCGAGCGGAGACCCCGGTACCGCTCCTCGAGGAAGACCGCCATCCCGACCGCGTCCTGGACTCCGAAGCGGCACCAGGTCGATCCGACGCACGACTTGACCGTGCGCAGCGACTTGCCGTACGCCTGACCCGACTCGAAGCCGGCGTCGACGAGGAGGCGCCAGATCTCGGGCAGCTGCTCGAGGCGGGCGCCGAACATGTCGATCCTCTGCCCGCCGGTGATCTTCGTGTAGAGGCCGTACTGCTCGGCGACCTCGGCGATCACCTTGAGCTTCGCCGGCGTGATCTCGCCCCCGGGGATCCGCGGGACGACGGAGTAGGTGCCGTCCTTCTGCATGTTGGCCAGGGCGCGGTCGTTGGTGTCCTGCAGCGGCGCCTGGCCGCCGTCGAGGATGTAGGCGTTCGTCTGGGTGGCGAGGACGGAGGCGATCACCGGCTTGCACACGTCGCAGCCCAGCCCGGAGCCGAAGCGCTCCATCACCTGCTCGGCCGAGTGCAGCCCGAGGATGCGGACCGACTCGAACAGCTCGCTGCGGCTGAGCGCCACATGCTCGCAGAGGGCGCGGGAGACCTCGACGCCCGCACGGATCAGCTCCGTGTCGAGCAGCTTCTTCACCAGGGGCACGCACGATCCGCACTGGGTGCCCGCGCGGGTGCAGGCCTTGAGCGGCCCCAGCTCGGTGCACCCCTCGCCGATCGCGTGGCGGACCTCGCCGACCGAGACGTTGTTGCACGAGCAGACCTGGGCGTCGTCCGGAAGGTCGCCCGAGGGCGCCTCCGCCCCCGCCGCCGCGAGGTAGGCGCCGGGCTCGGCCGGCAGCTCGCGCCCCAGCAGCGGGCGGAGGGAGGAGTAGGGGCCCGCGTCGCCGACGAACATCCCGCCGAGCAGCGTGCGCGCATCGTCCGAGACGACGACCTTCTGGTAGAGACCGCGGGCCGGATCGGCGTAGACGACCTCGAGCGCTCCCTCCGTGGTGCCGAGGGCGTCGCCGAAGCTGGCGACCTCCACGCCCGAGAGCTTGAGCTTGGTGGCGTCGTCGACCCCCGGGAAGGTCGCGTCGCCGCCGAGGATCCGGTCGGCGACCACCTCCGCCATCGCGTTGGCGGGTGCGACGAGCCCGACCGTGCGGCCGGCGATCGCGGCGACCTCGCCGATGGCCCAGACTCCCGCCCTGCTGGTGCGGCAGGCCTCGTCGACGACCACGCCTCCGCGCGGTGCGACCTCGATCCCGACCGCTCGGGCGAGCTCGTCGCGCGCCGTGATCCCGATGGAGAAGACCACGAGATCGGCGCTGATGCTGCTGCCGTCGGTCAGCGCGACGCCGAGCACCGTCCCCGTCGGCGAGGTGAGGATCGCGGTGGGCCGGTTGCCGAGGTGCAGCGCGATCCCCTGCGCCGAGATGATGCGGCCGAGGGCCTGCCCGGCGCCCTCGTCGAGCTGCGCGCTCATCAGCCAGCGGCCGGAGTGGACGAGGGCGGTGCGCGCACCGAGCCGGTGCGCGCCTCCCGCCGCCTCGAGGCCGAGCAGACCGCCGCCGACCACGACCACGATCGCGGGGCGGCCGCGCCGGGCGCGGAACGCGGCGAGCTCGGCGACGAGCCCGTCCACGTCCTCGAGCGTGCGGTAGACGCGGCCGTGCTCGGCGCCCTCGATCGGCGGGACCGTGGCGGAGGAGCCCGTCGCCAGGACGATCTCGTCGCCCTCGAGGGAGCGGCCGTCCGCGAGCTCGACGCGCAGGCGGTCGGGATCGATCGCGACGACACGGGAGGAGGTGATCAGCCGCGCCGACTCCCACAGAGCGCCGTCGCCCAGAGTCAGGTCGTGCTCGCCGTCGAGGCGCTTCGAGAGTGCGACGCGGTCGTAGGGACGGTGCACCTCCTCGCCGAGGACGGTGATCTCCAGCGCCTGGTCGCCGGCCCGGGCGACGAGCGCGTCGACCAGGCGGTGCGCGGCGGGTCCCGCTCCGACGACGAGCACGCGTCGGGGCCGGGCGGCTGGGTTCGCTCCAGGAGTCATGACGTCCACCGTAGGGACGGCCCGTTTCCCCGCCGTTGCCCCGGTGTAACAGCGTGTGACGCGCGCCTCTCGGCGAGCGCCGCAGGCCGTGAGGGCTTCGTTACGCCCGTGACACCGAAGGCGTGCTCGCACGAAACGCGCGATCCCTACCGTTGCCTCATCGCGTCCGACCGGATGCGGTGGCCCACCCGCAGGAAGAAGGCGCAGCGATGACCCTCCTCGATCGGCTCGCCCCCGCGACCGCCACCACCTGGGTGCCGGTCTGCGCCGTCGGCGACCTCGAGCCGCTCTGGGGCGAGGCCGCCCTGGTCGGCGGTGTGCAGCTCGCCCTGTTCCTCCTGCCCGACGGGCGGGTGCGGGCCGTCTCGAACCTCGACCCCGCGACCGGCGCGGCCGTGCTCTCGCGCGGCATCGTCGGCTCGCGTCTGGTCGACGGGGTGCAGCGGCCCACGATCGCCTCCCCCCTGCACAAGGACGTCTTCGACCTCGAGACCGGCGCCTGCTTCACACGAGCGGAGCTGCACCTCGCCACCTGGCAGGTGCGCGAGAGCGACGGCACGATCGAGGTCGCCCAGCGGACCGCTCTGGTCGCCGCGTCCCACGGGACCTCCGACGACGACGGGAGGCGTGCCGTCGCCGCGCTGGTCGAGGCGGTCCGCCGGGCCAACCCGGCGCTGGACGTGCTCGACTCCTTCGTCGACGTGCAGCAGCCCGACGTCCCCGCGACCCTGGGCTCTCTCGAGCCGGGCCGGCCGGCGGTGGTCGTGCCGCTGCTGCTCTCGGCCGGCTACCACGTGCACGTCGACCTCGCCGAGGCCGCGGCGGAGGCGGAGCGGCCGGTGCGGGTCTCGGGCGCGCTCGGACCCGATCCCCGCCTGGCGCGAGTGCTCGCCCGCCGGCTCCACGAGGCAGGGCTCGACGACGGCGACCGCGTCGTGCTCGCCGCTGCCGGCTCGAGCGACGCCGGTGCCGTCGCGGACTGCTGGACCACCGGCCGCCTCCTCGCCGCCGAGCTCGGCCGCGAGGTGAGCACCTCGTTCATCTCGGCCGCCGAGCCGCGGATCGCGGAGGCGGTCGCCGCCGAGCGCGCCGCCCACCCCGGCGCGCGCGTCGTGGTCGCCACCTACCTGCTCGCGCCCGGCTACTTCGCCGGCCTGGCCGCCTCCGCGGGGGCCGACCTCGCCTCCGCTCCCCTCCTCACCGCCGTCGATCCGCCCGCCCGCGAGCTGGTCGACATCGTCTCGGAGCTGTTCGGGCGCAACGCCTGACGCCTCCTCCCCGCACCACCACCGCTCCACCTCCCCGTCCCGAGCGCGCCCTCGCGCGCGCCGCCCACCCTCCGGAGGACCACGATGACTGCTGCACCCCCGACCACCGTCCCCACGACCGCCGCCACATCCACCGGCATCATCCGACGGCCGGGCCGCTGGATCGACGGCTGGAACCCCGAGGACCCCGCCCAGTGGGAGGCGGAGGGACGCTCCGTCGCCGCCCGCAATCTGAGGTGGTCGATCTTCGCCGAGTTCCTCGGCTTCGTCGTCTGGCAGCTCTGGTCGGTCGTCGTCGTCTCGCTGCCGGCGGCCGGGTTCGCCTTCGACACCGGGCAGATCTTCTGGCTCATCTCGATGCCGAGCCTCGTCGGCGCCACCCTCCGGATCCCGTACACGTTCATGGTCCCCCGCTTCGGCGGCCGCAACTGGACGATCGTGTCGGCGGGCCTCCTGCTGATCCCGAGCGTCGGACTCGGCATCGCGGTCTCGAATCCGGAGACCCCGTTCGGCGTCATGCTCCTGGTGGCCGCGCTCGCCGGCTTCGGCGGCGGCAACTTCGCCAGCTCGATGGCGAACATCACCTTCTTCTACCCGCACGCGCAGAAGGGCTGGGCTCTGGGGCTCAACGCCGCGGGCGGCAACCTGGGCGCCTCCGTCGCGCAGCTCGTCGTGCCGATCGCGATCACCGTCGGCGCCGCGGCCACGCTGAACCTGCCGATCGCCGGCTTCCTCTGGGTCCCCCTGATCGTCGTGGCGATGATCGGCGCCGCCAAGCGCATGGACAACCTCTCGACCGCGAAGTCCGACGTCGCCGCCTCCCTCGCCGCGCTCCGCGAGCCGCACCTCTGGCTGCTGGCCGTGCTCTACATCGGCACCTTCGGGTCCTTCATCGGATTCGCCGGCGTGTTCCCGAAGCTCATCGCCGACACCTTCCCCGAGTTCTCCGGCTTCGCCGTCGGCTCGGCGACGGTCGGCCTCGCGTTCCTCGGCTCCCTGGTGGGCTCGCTGTCCCGCCCCTCCGGCGGCCGTCTGGCCGACCGCTTCGGCGGAGCGCCTGTCACGGTCCTCGCCTTCGTCGCCATGGGCGCCGGGATCCTCGGCGTGATCGCGACACTGCCGCTCGGCAGCTTCTGGCTCTTCCTCGCCTGCTTCCTCGTGCTCTTCTCGGCGGCCGGCATCGGCAACGGCGCGACCTACCGCATGATTCCCACGGTGTTCGCCCTCCGCGCCCGCCAGCGCGGCGACGACGGCATCGGCGCCCAGCGCACGTCCGCCGCGGCGCTCGGCCTGATCTCGGCGATCGGCGCCTACGGCGGCTTCGTGATCCCCCAGCTGCTCGGCTTCTCCAAGACCGAGTTCGGCGACTACACCACGGCGCTGGGCTGGTTCGTCGGCGCCTACGCGGTGATGCTCGCGATCACGGCCGGCGTCTACCTCCGCCTCGCCGCGAAGACGGGGACCCGGATCTGACGATGAGCGCACCCGCCCCGACCGACTCCCACTGCCCGTACTGCGCCCTGCAGTGCGCGATGACGCTGACACCCGCGGCGGGCCCCGTGCCCCTGGCGGTCGAGGGGAGGGAGTTCCCGACGAACCGGGGCGGGCTCTGCGCCAAGGGCTGGACCTCCGTCGAGCTGCTGGCGAGCGGACAGCGCCTGGTCTCCCCGCTGCTGCGCGGCGCCGACGGCGTCCTCGCGGAGGCGTCGTGGGAGGAGGCGCTCGACGCGGTCGCCGGGGCGGTGCGCGGCGTCCGGGAGCGGCACGGCGCCGACGCGGTGGCCGTCTTCGGCGGCGGGGGGCTCACCAATGAGAAGGCCTACCAGCTCGGGAAGTTCGCTCGGATCGCTCTCGGCACCTCCCGGATCGACTACAACGGCCGCTTCTGCATGTCCTCGGCCGCGGCGGCCGGCAACCGCGCCTTCGGCGTCGATCGCGGACTGCCGTTCCCGGTGTCCGATCTCGACGACGCCGACACGATCCTGCTCCTGGGCTCGAACGTCGCCGCGACGATGCCGCCGCTGCTCGCCCACTTCGCCGGTGCCCGCTCGCGGGGCGGCCTGGTGGTCGTCGACCCGCGCCGCTCGGCCACCGCGCGGCTGACGGAGGAAGGCGCCGGCACGCATCTGCAGCCCGCCCCGGGGACGGATCTGCCGCTCCTGCTCGGGCTGACCCACCTGGTCTTCGCCGAGGGCCTCGCCGACACCGCCTACCTCGCCGCGCGCACGACCGGCGCCGAGGCGGTGCGCCGCAGCGTCTCGGCGTGGTGGCCGGAGCGCACGTCCGCGGTCACGGGCGTGCCGACCACGCTCCTCCGCTCCCTCGCGCGCCGGCTCGCCGCGGGGCGGTCGTTCGTGCTGACCGGCCGCGGGGTCGAGCAGCACGTCGACGGCACCGACACCGCGACCGCCGCGATCAACCTCGCTCTCGTGCTCGGCCTGGTGGGCCGCGAGGGGTCGGGGTACGGCACGCTCACCGGTCAGGGCAACGGCCAGGGCGGACGCGAGCACGGCCAGAAGGCCGATCAGCTCCCGGGGTACCGCTCCATCCGCGATCCGGAGGCGCGGCGCCACGTCGCCGCCGTCTGGGACGTGACGCCCGAATCGATCCCCGGCCCGGGCCTGCCCGCCACCGCCCTGCTCGCCGAGCTCGGACGCTCCGTGCACTGCCTGCTGGTGCACGGCTCCAACGTGGTCGTCTCGGCTCCGGACGCCGACGCCGTCCGCGCCGGGCTCGAGGCCCTGGACACGCTGGTCGTCTGCGACTTCTTCCTCTCCGAGACCGCCGCGCTGGCCGATGTGGTGCTCCCGGTGCCGCAGTGGGCGGAGGAGGAGGGCACGATGACCTCGCTCGAGGGCCGGGTGCTCCGCCGCCGCCGGGCGATCGACCCGCCGGCGGGAGTGCGCAGCGAGCTCTGGATCATGAGCGAACTGGCGCGCCGTCTCGACGCCCCCTCGAGCTGGTCGACCGTCCCCGCGGAGGTGTTCGACGAGCTGGCCCGCGCGTCCGCGGGAGGCGTGGCCGACTACTCCGGCCTCTCGCACGTCCTGCTCGACACCGGGATCGCCGCCCACTGGCCCTACCCCGCGGGCGGCACGGGGACGCCGCGCCTCTTCGCTGAGCGCTTCGGGCACCCCGACGGCCGGGCGCGCCTGGTCGCCGTCATCCCCGCCGTCCCCGTCGTCGTGGACCGCGGCGAGGAGCTGACCCTCGTGACCGGCCGCTACCTCCAGCAGTACCAGTCGGGCACCCAGACCCGGCGGGTCGCGGAGCTCGATGCGGCCCGCCCCGAGGCTCGGCTCGAGATCCACCCGGCGACCGCCTCCCGGCTCGGCGTCCGCGACGGAGCACCTGTGGCGATCGGGAACGCGCGCGGCGTGGTCCGCGCCCGCGCGAGCGTCACCGCGGACATCCGCCACGACACGGTGTTCCTGCCCTTCCACTACGCGGGTGAGCAGTGCGCGAACCTCCTCACCGAGGCCGTCGTGGACCCGGTGTCGTCGATGCCCGAGTTCAAGCGCACGCGGGTCTGGGTCCGCGCGGAAGGGACGGCACATGCCTGAGACACCTCCCGAGCGGATCGTCCTGATCGGCTATGGCCCCGTCGGCTCGCGCTTCGTCGAGGAGCTGCTGCCGGCCGTGCGGGCCGGTCTGGTCGCGCTGACGGTGGTCGGCGCCGAGAGCGACGACCCGTACAACCGTGTCCTGCTCGCGGAGTACGCCGTCGGCCGGGCGACCCGCGAGCGCCTCGACCTCGGCGACCGGACGGCGGCGGAGGCGGCGGGCGTCGTCCTGCGCCTGGGAGCGGCCGTCGTGGGGATCGACCGCGCGCGGAACGTCGTGCGGCTGCACGACGGCGAGCGGCTGCCCTACGACCGCCTCGTCCTGGCCACCGGCGCCCGGGCGAACGTGCCGACCCTCGCCGGGATGGAGCGGTCCCGACGCGAGCGGACGGTGCGCGCCGCCGATCCGGAGTCGCTCGACGCGGGCTCCCGGCCCCTCCCGGAGCGGGTGGTGGCGCTGCGCGACCTGGCCGACGCCCGGGTGGTCCGCGAGTCCGTGCGCTCCGGCGCGCGCCTCGTCGTGCTCGGGGCGGGAGTGCTCGGGATCGAGTTCGCCCTCGCGGCCGCCGAGCAGGGCGCGCAGGTGGTGGTGGTCTTCCACGGCGACATCCCGATGGCCCGCAATCTCGACACGGGCGGGGGCCGGATGCTGGCCGCGGCCGCCCGCGCGGCCGGCGTCGAGATGGTGGCGCACGCCCGGTCCGAGAGCGTCCTGCTCGCGCACGACGACCGCGGCCGTGCGCACTTCCAGGCGCTCGTCTGCGCTGACGGCAAGCAGATCGAGGGGGATCTGCTGGTGCTCTCGTGCGGTGTCGGTGCGCGGGTCGAGCTGGCCGCGGGCGCGGAGCTCGCCGTCTCGACCGGGATCCTGGTCGATGAGCAGCTGCGCAGCTGGAGCGACCCGGACGTCTTCGCGATCGGCGACTGCGCGCACGTCGCCCCCCGCGGCTCGGCCCTGCCCGACGGCCGCGTGCCCGGCGGACCGAGCGGACTGATCGGTCCGGGATGGGAGCAGGCGGACCGGCTCGCAGCGCGGATCCGGGCGGAGGCGGAGGGCCGCTGCGGCGAGGAGCGCGTCCCCGACGCCCGACCGGCGGTCGTGATGCTGAAGGCCGAGGGTGTCGACCTCGTGGCAGGAGGCGACGTGGCCCCGGAGCCGTGGGACCCGCACCGCCCGGGCGAGGAGCACCTCGAAGTGACGCTATGGGCTGACCCCGCCCGCGGGGGCTACGCCAAGCTCGTGACCGCGGGAGGAGTGCTGCGCGGGTTCGTCTCGGTGGGTCTGCCCAGGGTCGGCGCCGAGCTCAGCCTCCTCTTCGAGCGGGGCTCGGAGCTGCCGGCGGACCGGTCGAGCCTCCTGCGTCTGGACGCCCCGGATGCGGGTGCCGCGGCGACCGGCGATCCGTTCGCCCCCGATGCCACGGTCTGCTGGTGCAACGGCGTGACGGCGGCGGTGATCACCGATGCGGCTGCGGCGGGACACGGGACGGTCGCCTGCGTCGGGCGGGCGACCCGCGCCGGCACGGGCTGCGGCGGCTGCACCGGGCGCATCGCCGAGCTGCTCGCGCGGACGGCGGTCCCCGCCTGATCGCCGCGAAAACCGGGCCTCGCCGCCTCAGCGGTCGAGCGCCTCCGCGAGGCGCCGGGTGACCGCCCGCAGTTCGAGCTCGGCCCCGCGGACGCGCTCGTCGAGAGCCGCCGCGGTGTCGGCAGCCTGCTCGGCGGCCGCCGCACCCGCCGCCTCGGACGAGGCTCGGTCGGCCGCGACCGACGCGCTGAGCTCGTCCAGCGCCTCCCGGAGGCCCGCCGACTCGTCGCGCAGCACGGAGACGTCGCCCTGCACCGCGCTCAGCTCGCCGCGGAGCCCGGCCACCTCGTCGCGCAGGGCCGCCGTCTCGGCGCGCAGCTCCTCCGTGCGCAGCCGCGCCTGCTCGAACCAGGGGGCGACCAGCCGGTGCACCGCATCGCGGAGCACGACGCCGCCGCGGCCGAGCCGGGTGGGCGCGGAGCCGGGGTCCTGGAGGAAGTCGTGGTCAGTGGTCATCGTCGTGGTCCCGTCCGGAGAAGCGGCGGTGGAGCACGTCCATCGCCCGCAGATCCTTGTCCATGATGTCGGCCTCGAGGGTGGTGTCGGCGAGGCGGTCGGCGAGGCCAGGCCGGGAGCGGCGCTCGAGCGAGGCCTCGATCAGCTCGACGGAGCGCTCGAACGAGAGCGGTCCGCGCGCCGCGGCCCGGCCCCGCCGACCGAGCGCCTCGAGGTCCACCGCCCCGCTCGCCACGTCCCGCATCGCCTCGAGGAGCGCCGGGGCGGAGCGGGTGATCTTGATGCAGTCGACCCCGTCGATGAGGAACTCCGCGACTCCGCTGGCCGCCGTCACGATCGGCACGGCGCCCGCCGCGGCCGCCTCGACCGGCGCGACGCCGAACGCCTCTCCGGCCCAGGTCGGGAAGAGGAACGCGTCGGCGCGGCCGTGCGCGGCGAGCACCTCGGCGTGGGGCGTCGGTCCGTGGAACTCGACCAGGCCGTCCAGGCCCGCCTCGTCCGCCCGGGCGCGCCAGCCGTCCACGTCTCCGTCGCCGTAGAGGTCCACGCGGAAGTCGCGGGTCTCCTCCGCGAGAGACGCCGCCGCCTCCAGCACCAGCCCGACGCCCTTGTGCTCGCCGAGCGACGCGGCGAACGTGAACCGGGTGGTCCCGCCCTCGCGGTAGCGCCGCGGCTCCGCGGTGTCGGGGGGAACGGACACTCCCCGCCCGATCACCTCGACCTCGCCCAGGCTCAGCCCGCCGGCCTCGATCGCGTCGACGAGCGAGCGGCTGACCGCGACGATCTCGCCGCGGTCGAAGTGGTCGGGGGCCTGGGCGCCGTAGACGCGGAGCACGCGCTCGGGCAGCCCGTCGACCAGGGCGTTCGGGATGCGGTCGCCGAGGTTCCACATCCACGGGGCCTCCACCGCCCGCAGCAGGTCGATCAGCGCGAGGCCGCCGATCCCGAGCAGGTTGAAGGCCACCACGTGGGTCGGCGCGAAGTCGCGCAGCTCCTCGAGCAGGATGCGGGTGTTCTCGAACCGCGAGACGGCGCTCTCGTGGTGCAGCAGCTGAGCGATCTCGCCGCCGGTCTGCGGCAGCGGGAAGTAGGTGCGCAGGCTCAGCGTGCGGTGCACCTCGACGCCCGAGGGCTCCGGCGGCAGGTAGGTCGGCGTGGTCAGCACGCGCACGGTGTGGCCGCGGGCCGCCATCGCCTCCGCGACGCGCGCACAGGTCATCTCGTATCCGCCGAGCACCTGCGGCGGATAGAGGTTGCTCACGAACAGCAGGCGCATCACCGCACCTCCCCTCTCGCGGAGGCGTCCGCCGCGATCCGCGCCGTCACCTCGGGCGTGTAGGCCGCGCGGGCCTGGCGGTCGTTGCCGCCGTCCCAGTAGTTGACGAGGTAGAGCCCGGACTGCTGCGTGCGCGGCACGAACGGGAACAGCTGGGCCCGGGGCTCGATCTGCGCGATCCGGTAACCGGCGTCGACCGCGCGCACGTGCAGCCAGATGTCGTCGGCGTCCGGGGCGATCTCGCGGAACGCCTCCCCGTGCGCGGCGATCTCGCCGAGGAGCGCGGCGGGCAGCAGCTGCCCGGAGACGGAGGTGCCGAAGACGTCGGTCGACGCGCGCGTGTCGGCGACCGGCGTCCAGCTCGTGTACGGAGCCACGGCGCCGTCGACGATCCCCACCCGGTGGGCGCGGTAGCAGAGCACGGTCTCGCGGGGGTAGCGCGAGCGGGCGTCGAGCAGGCCCCTCAGCCAGGTGCGCGGGTACACGATGTCGTCGTCGGAGGTGACGAGGTCGCGCTCCCCCGCCCGGCCCGAGAGCAGGTGCGGGTAGTACTTCGTGTGCACGCGGTAGCCGTCGACCAGGCGGATCTCGACGCCGCGGCGGCGGAGGCGGCGCAGCGGCGCGGGCAGGTCGGCGTGCAGGGCCGGGTCGTCGAGCCAGAGCACCAGGCGCGCGGGCCGGGCGTCGCCGCGGGCGATCGACTCGAGCGCCACGTGGACCCGCTGCAGCCGCTCGCCGTGCGTGGTCATCGTGACCACGACCTCGCCCGCCGGATCGACCGCGGAGCGGCGGGAGAAGCGGTTGGCCAGGTCGAGCAGCAGCAGCTCGCGCCGGAGCGCGGGCGAGGGGTGGTCGATCGGCCGGGCGGCGATCACGGCGGCGCGGCGCTCCGAGAGGCGCTGAGGGGCGGAGCGGACGACCCGGGCCGCGGAGCGCAGCCGCGTGCGGGGGCGGACACGACGGCCCAGCGCCGCGAGGCGCGTGCGGGGCCGGACGCGCCGGCCGACGGCGGCGAGAGCGGGATGCATCGGTCCAGGTTAGCCGGAGGCGCCCGGGCGCCCTGCGCCGGTCAGGGCTCGTCGACGACCGCGAAGGCCCGCACCGGGAAGGTCCCGAAGCCCCGCACCTTCGGCGGCACGGCGGTGAAGCGCGCCCCTGTCGCCGGCAGCCCGCCGAGGCCGGTGAGGTGCTCGACGACGTGCACTCCCGCAGCGAGGAGAGCCGAGTGCGCGGGCCGCGATCCGCCCGACTCCGTGTCGTCGATGTTCACCGAGTCGATGCCGACCAGCACCGCGCCGGCGGCGACGAGCGCCTCCGCCGCCTCGCCGCTGAGGAAGGGGGCGCCCCTGCCGTACCCGGGCGTGGCGAAGTGCGCGTCCCAGCCGGTGCGGAGGAGGACGGCGGCGCCGCGGACGTCGAGTCCCGCGACCGCGTCCGCACTGATGCCCCGTCCGGTGGCTCCGGTCGCGTCGACCACGACGGCAGGCAGATCGACCAGCGTCTCGAGGCGGAGAGCGGCGAGATCGGCTCCTCCCTCGTAGCGGTGGAACGGGCTGTCGAGGTAGGTGCCCGTGTTGCCGATCATCTCGATGACGTCCATCGCGAACTCGGTGCCGGGCGCGTAGGAGGCGCGGGACGCCTCACGCGTGAGGTGTGGCCGGATGCGCGGAGCGGGCAGGCCCGGGTAGGTCACCAGCCCGTCCGCGACGGTGTGGCTGAGGTCGACGAAGCGGCGCGAGGAGGTCATGCGCCCGATCCTGGCAGGGGCCGGATCGGGCGCACCATCGAGATGCCGCCCCGCGGGGCGGCGTTCCCGCCTCTACTTCTTCGGCAGCGCCGCCGACAGGTCCGCGATCAGGTCGGACGAGTCCTCGAGGCCCACCGAGAGGCGCACCAGCGACTCCGAGACCTCCAGCGGCGTGCCCTTCACCGACGCGTGCGTCATCTCGCTCGGGTAGCCGATCAGCGACTCGACGCCGCCCAGTGACTCCGCGAGCTGGAACAGCTCGGTCGACTCGGCGAACTTCCGGGCCGCGCGCGGCGTCGCGAGCTCGAGCGAGAGCATCCCGCCGAACCGCGACATCTGGCGCTTCGCCAGCTCGTGGCCGGGGTGCGAGGGCAGGCCCGGGTAGTGCACGGCCGTCACCGCCGGGTGCTCGACGAGGAACTCGGCGACTGCCTGCGCGTTGACGGAGTGGCGCTCCATCCGCACCCCGAGGGTCTTGATGCCGCGGACCGTGAGCCACGCGTCCATCGGGCCCGAGATCGCTCCGACCGCGAACTGCAGGAACGCGATCTTCTCGGCCAGCGGCCCCGAGCGCAGGGCGAGCGCGCCGCCGACGACGTCCGAGTGGCCGCCGAGGTACTTCGTGGTCGAGTGCACGACCACGTCGGCACCGAGGGCCAGCGGCTGCTGCAGGGCGGAGGAGGCGAAGGTGTTGTCGACGACGACGATCAGGTCGTGCGCGTGGGCCAGGTCGGCGAGCTCGGCGATGTCGCTGATGGTCATCAGCGGGTTCGACGGGGTCTCGACCCAGAGCATCTTCGTCTCGCCGGGGACGATCGCCCGCTGCACCTCGCGGAGGTTCGACATGTCGACGGCCGTGTTGCGCACGCCCCAGGCGCTGTGCACCCGGTCGATCAGGCGGTGGCTGCCGCCGTACGCGTCATTGCCCAGGACGACGTGGTCGCCGGGCGCGAGGGCGGCGCGCAGCAGGGTGTCCTCGGCGGCGAGGCCGGAGGAGAAGGAGTAGGCGACGTCGGCGCCCTCGAGCGAGGCGATGAGCTCCTGGAGCGAGTCGCGCGTCGGGTTCGCCGAGCGGGCGTACTCGTAGCCGCCCCGGAGACCGCCGATGCCGTCCTGGACGAACGTGGAGGTCATGTAGACGGGCGGCACGACCGCCCCGGTGGTCGGATCGAACTCCTGGCCGGCGTGGATGGCGCGGGTGTCGAAGTGCTGCTTCTTGGGCATGGTGCGGGCTCCCTGGGTCGGAGGTGCGGAGGCGGCGGCCGTCAGGCCGTGGCGTAGGTGAGGAGGTCCTGTCGGGTGATCACCGCGACGGGCTTGCCCTCGTCGGTGACGAGGAGGGCGCTGTGCTCGGTGAGCGCGGCGCGGGCGGCGGTGATGCTCTCGCCGAGCCCGATCAGCGCGAGCGCATCGCCCACGCAGTCGCCGAGCGGGTCGTTCATCGAGGCGGATCCGGCGAAGACGCGGTCGAGCAGCTCGCGCTCGTCGACTGCTCCGACGACCTCGCCCATCACGACCGGCGGCTCGGCGGTCAGCACCGGGAGCTGCGAGACGCCGTACTCGGTCATGATGCCGATCGCGTCGCGGATCGTGTCGGTCGGGTGCGCGTGCACGAGCGCCGGGAGGTCGGCCTGCCCGCTCGCCGCCCGCGCGCGGAGCACGTCGCGGACGGTGCCCTCGTCGCGCATCTCGAGGAAGCCGTAGGAGCGCATCCAGCGGTCGTTGAAGATCTTGCCGAGGTAGCCGCGCCCGCCGTCCGGCAGGAGCACGACGACCACGTCGTCCGGCCCGAGACCGGCGGCGGCCTTGAGCGCGACGGAGACGGCGAGCCCGCTCGATCCGCCGACGAGCAGCCCCTCCTCGCGGGCGAGGCGGCGGGTCATCGCGAACGACTCGGCGTCGCTGGAGGCGATGATCCGGTCGACCACGCTCGGGTCGTACGCGCTCGGCCAGAAGTCCTCGCCGACGCCCTCGGTCAGGTACGGGCGACCGCCGCCGCCCGAGTAGACGGAGCCCTCGGGGTCGGCGCCGACGATCTGCACGCGGCCCTCCGACACCTCCTTGAGGTAGCGGCCGACGCCGCTGATGGTGCCGCCCGTGCCGACTCCCGCGACGAAGTGGGTGAGCCGACCGGCGGTGTCGCGCCAGATCTCGGGGCCCGTGGTCTCGTAGTGGCTGAGCGGTCCGTTGAGGTTCGCGTACTGGTTAGGCTTGAAGGCGCCGGGGATCTCGCGGGCGAGGCGGTCCGAGACGGAGTAGTAGGAGGCGGGGTCCTCCGGAGCGACAGCCGTCGGCGTCACGACGATCTCGGCCCCGTAGGCGGTGAGGACGTTGCGCTTGTCCTCCCCCACCTTGTCCGGCAGCACGAACACGCAGCGGTAGCCGCGCTGCTGCGCGACGAGGGCGAGGCCGATGCCGGTGTTGCCGCTGGTCGGCTCCACGATGGTGCCGCCGGGCTTCAGCAGCCCGTCGCGCTCGGCGGCGTCGATGATGCGGGTCGCGATGCGGTCCTTCGACGAGCCGCCGGGGTTCAGGTACTCGACCTTGACCAGCACGGTCGCCTGCACGCCCGCCGCGACCGGGCCCAGCTTCACCAGCGGGGTGTCGCCGATGAGGTCGAGGACCGAATCGGCGTAGGCCATCCCGGTCTCCGGGCGTGCGGGAAGGGCGCGATCCAGGCTCATCCCGCCAGCGTAGCAACCGGCTCCGGGCGTGTGACGGGGGTGGGCGGAGGCACAGGGAGCGGTCTCGGGAGGGGAGTGCCGCCGGTCGCGCCGGTGCCCTATCGTGGGGGTCCGCGAGCGCCGCCGTCGACCCGGAACGGACCCCGAATGACCTCACCGATCGCCGCACCGCCGCGGCGTCCGGCCGACATCCACCTCCTCCGCCTGCTCGGCCCTGCGCTGGTCGCCGGAGTCGCCTACCTCGACCCGGGCAACGTCGCCAGCAACATGACGGCCGGCGCCCGGTTCGGCTACCTCCTGGTCTGGGTGGTGGTGCTCGGCAACCTGATGGCCTGGCTCATCCAGTACCTCTCGGCGAAGCTCGGCCTGATGACCGGCCGCAGCCTCCCCGAGCTGCTCGGCGACCGCCTGCGCGGCCGCTGGGGCCGCCGGGCCTACTGGCTGCAGGCCGAGACGGTCGCGATGGCGACCGACCTGGCCGAGGTGATCGGCGGTGCGATCGCGCTGAATCTGCTCTTCGGACTGCCTCTGCTGGCCGGCGGCGTGGTCACCGGCGCGGTCTCGCTGGTGCTGCTGCTCGTGCAGACGCGGGGCGGGGCGCAGCCGTTCGAGCGGGTGATCACGGCGCTGATGGTGCTGATCGCCGTCGGCTTCACGGTCGGCGTGGTCGTCGATCCGCCGGACGCGGGCGCGACCGTCGCCGGTCTCGTGCCGCGCTTCGAGGGCTCGGAGTCGGTGCTGCTCGCCGCCTCGATCCTCGGCGCGACCGTCATGCCCCACGCGATCTACGCCCACTCCGCGCTCGCCCGCGACCGCTTCGGCCACGTCGAGGGCGTCGGCGCGCGCCGGAGGATCCTGGTCGCCACCCGGATCGACGTGACGATCGCGCTCGCCATCGCCGGCACCGTGAACCTCGCGATCCTGCTCCTCGCCGCGCACTCCCTCGCGGGAGTCGCCGGGACCGACAGCCTCGAGGGCGCCCACGCGGCCATCGGAGCGGCGCTCGGCCCGGTGGTCGCGACCCTGTTCGCCGTCGGCCTGCTCGCCTCCGGCCTCGCCTCGACCTCGGTCGGCGCGTACGCGGGGGCCGAGATCATGCACGGTCTGCTCCAGGTGCGGGTGCCGCTCGTCGCCCGTCGTCTGGTCACGCTGATCCCGGCGCTCCTCGTGCTCGCGATCGGCTTCGACCCGACGCGCGCGCTGGTGCTCAGCCAGGTGGTCCTGTCGTTCGGCATCCCCTTCGCGCTCGTGCCGCTCGTGATCCTGACCCGCGACCGCCGCCTGATGGGCGACCAGACGAACCGCTGGTTCACCACCCTCGCCGCCGCCCTGGCCGCCGTCTTCCTCATCGTCCTGAACGGCCTGCTGCTCTGGCTCACCTTCGCCCCTTGAGCGGAGCGGCGGCGCATCCTGCGGATCGAGCGGGCCCGTTGGGCATCCCGCTGATCGAGCGGCCCGCTCCTCGGGCGCATCGAGATCCCCCTGACCGCGCATTGATCCGATCCGAAGCCTCGCTCGTTATCCTCTGAGAGCGCCTCTCAGGCGCCTGCGCCCGCCCCAGGCGCCTTCCGCCCTCAGAACGAGAGACGCCGCCGTGCCCAAAGACACGATGTCCGCCAAGAACCGCGCCCGACAGGAGAAGCTCGAGGCCTACAAGCGCGAGCAGGACCGCCGCAAGCGCGGCTCCCGCATCTGGATCTGGTCGCTGTCGGCCCTGGCCGTCCTCGCCGTCGGCGGCATCGTCGCGGTCACCGTCTTCGGGAACCAGCAGATCGTCGAGGCGCGCGAGATCGACGGCCTGCAGACCTTCGACAACGACGCCACCCACGTCGCCGGCGCCGTCGACTACCCGCAGACCCCGCCGGCGGGCGGCCCGCACAACGCCGTGTGGATGAACTGCGGCGTCTACGACGAGCCCGTCCCGAACGAGAACGCGGTGCACGACCTCGAGCACGGCGCCGTCTGGGCCACCTACGACCCCGAGCTCCCGCAGAGCGAGGTCGACGCGCTGATCGCCGCGATGCCCGACACCTACTCCGTCGTCTCGCCCTACGAGGGCCTCGAGTCGCCCATCGTGCTGAGCGCCTGGGACGCCCAGGTCGCGATCGACTCGCCCGAGGACCCCCGCATCGATGCCTTCGTCGAGCGCTTCTGGCAGTCCTCGAGCGCTCCGGAGCCCGGCGCCCCCTGCACCGGAGGCATCGATGCGCCCGGCAAGCAGTAGGGGCCGGATCCTCGTCGCCGCGGTCGCCGTGGTCGCGCTCCTCCTCGGGGCGGCCGGCGGCTACCTCTTCGGCGCGCTCGCCCCGTTCGCCTCCGCCGCGACGCCCTCGAGCGCCAGCGCCGAAGCGGGTTTCGCGCGCGACATGCAGGTGCACCACCTGCAGGGCGCCGAGCTGGCGATGATCGCCCGCGAGCGCAGCGCCGACGACGAGGTCCTCACCGTCTCGAAGGACATCCTGCTCACCCAGCAGCAGCAGGCCGGGCAGCTCTTCGGCTGGCTGAACTCGTGGGGCCTGCCGCAGGCTGCTCCGGAGCCCTCGATGACCTGGATGGGCCGGCCGACCCTGGCCGGAGCCGCCGACGAGCACTCGTCGATGGGGATGGGGACCGAGGACGGCGTCGTGCCGGCGAGCATGCCCGGTCTCGCGACACCGGACCAGATCACCGCCCTCAGCAGCGCGTCGGGCCGCGACTTCGACCGGATGTTCCTCGAGCTGATGATCGCCCACCACCGCGGCGCGATCGACATGGCCGAGGCGCTGCTCGCCCGGAGCCGCGTGACGGTCGCCACCGACTTCGCCTCCTCCGTCGTGAAGGCCCAGGAGGCCGAGATCTCGCTGATGGAGCAGATGCTCGAGGACCGCCCGGCGGAGTGACCGCTTCCGGCGCGCACGACATCGGCTGAGAGTGGTGCGCCTCCCCCACCGGGGAGGGGCACGTTCTCTCCGCCGACGTCGTGCACGGGGCCCGGCGACTCAGACGGCGTCGGCCGCGAGTAGCCCCGCAAAGTCCGGCCGCCGATCCGCGGCTCAGCCCTGGAGGGCCGACTCCGTCTGCTGCGCGTAGAGCGAGGCGTAGAGGCCGCCGAGGCCGAGCAGCTCGCGGTGGGTGCCCGATTCGACGATCCGGCCGCCCTCGACGACGTGGATGACGTCGGCCGACACGATGGTCGAGAGCCGGTGGGCGATCGCGATCGTGGTGCGGCCGCGGGCGGCGTCGTCGAGCGCGGTCTGGACGATCCGCTCCGAGACGGTGTCGAGGGCGCTGGTCGCCTCGTCGAGGATGAGGACCGCCGGGTCCTTCAGCAGGACGCGCGCGATCGCGAGCCGCTGCTTCTCGCCTCCGGAGAGCCGGTAGCCGCGCTCGCCGACCAGTGTGTCGTAGCCGTCGGGGAACGACGTGATCGTCGCGTGGATGTTCGCGGCGCGGGCGGCCGCCTCCAGCTCCTCCTGCGTCGCGTCCGGGCGGGCGTAGCGGAGGTTGTCGCCGATCGTCGCGTGGAAGAGGTAGGTCTCCTGGCTGACGATGCCGATGTGCGAGACGAGCGACTCCTGCCGCAGCTCGCGCACGTCGGTGCCGGCGAAGCGCACCGCTCCCCCGGCCACGTCGTAGAGGCGCGGGACGAGGTACGAGATGGTGGTCTTGCCCGCGCCGGAGGGACCGACGAAGGCGACGAACTGGCCCGGCTCTATGGCGACCGAGACGTGGTCGAGCGTCGGGCGCGCGTCCTCCGCCTGGTCGGGGTAGCGGAACACGACGTCGTCGAGCTCGACCCGGCCGAGCTCGCCCGAGACCTCGCGTGCATCGGCCCGGTCCGTGATCGCCGGGCGCAGGTCCAGGTACTCGAAGATGCGAGCGAACAGCGCTCCGGCCGTCTGCAGGTCGAGCGCGACGCGCATCAGGCCCAGGAGCGGCCACATCAGGCGCGCCTGCACGGTGGTGAAGGCCACGACGGTCCCGGCGGTGACGGTGGTGCCGCCGAGGATCAGCCAGGCGGCCACGAGGTACACGATCACGGGGATGACGGAGAGGAAGATCTGCACCATCGCGAAGAACCACTGGCCGGACATCTGCTGCCGCACCTGGAGCTCGATCTGGCGGCCGTTCTCGTCGGCGTAGCGCGTCACCTCCGACTCCTGGCGGCCGAAGCTCTTGGCCAGGAGGATGCCCGAGACGCTCAGGGTCTCCTGGGTGATCGCGGTCATCTCGGACAATGACTCCTGCGTCTTCGTCGCGATGCGCGCCCTCACCTGGCCGACGCGGCGCTGGGCCACGACGAGCACCGGAGTGAGGACGAGGGCGACGATCGTCATCTGCCACGAGAGCAGGAGCATCGCGACGACGGCCGCGATCACGGTGACGGTGTTGCCGAGCACGCTCGAGACGGTGTTCGTGAGCACGTTGGCCACGCCGCCCACGTCGTTGGCGAGGCGCGACTGGATGACGCCGGTGCGGGTGCGGGTGAAGAAGCCGAGCTCCATCGCCTGCAGGTGGCGGAAGAGGCGGATGCGC
>NZ_PSVX01000023.1:0-52497 GCF_002932695.1 Rathayibacter sp. AY1D2
GTCGACCTGGTCTCCGGACAGGTCGGCCGCCTGCAGATCCCGGCGCACGACGGAGACGCCTACGCCCTCTCCTCCGCTCTGCACCTGCCGTTCTCGGGGGCGGTGCAGGAGGAGCGCTGCGGGATGCTCCTCCCCCGGCCCGTCGCGCGGGGGCGCTCCGGGCCGGGTGGGGAGGGGATCAGCTCGCGAAGGTCCAGGTGAGCGGGAGCGAGGCGGACAGGCCCTGGTAGGCGTTGGTGGCCGACGAGTCGAGGGTCACGGCGATGGAGAAGGGGGTGGAGGTGCCGGGGGTGACCGGGGCGGTGTTGAGGGTCTTGACGGCGGAGCCGGCGAGGGTCGCGGCGGTGCCCGTGAAGACGGTGGTCCCGCCGGAGGTGATCACGACGTTGAGCTTGCCGCAGAAGTCGGTGGCGGAGCCGGAGGCGCCGGCCGCGACGTTGTTGCTCTGCAAGCAGGTGGCGCCGGGGGTCAGCGTGAAGGTGTTGGCGTTGACGGTGCCGGTGTTCTTCAGCGTGATCGCGGTGGTGACGGTCTGGCCGGGGACCATCGTGGTCGATCCGCCGAACTTGTTGATGGTCGCGCAGGTCGCGGTGTTGGTGCTGATCGAGCCGCCGTCGGTGCTGAGGCAGGTGATGGGGCTGGCACCGGTCGACTTCTCCTCCATGACGAGCGAGCCGGAGGCGGCGGTGTTGCCGGTGTTGGAGATGCTCGCGACGAAGCCGGACAGGGTGCCGGACATCGAGACGGAGAGGAGAGCGGCGGCGGCGATGCTCGTCGCGATGGCGAGGGGAGCGAAGCGGACGCGCTTGGACTTGGCGGTGTGGGTCGACATGGCAGGACTCCTGATCGGGTGGGGCGGGCTGATGCTGAAGGGGGAGGGTCCGGCTGGTGGTCCGCCGAACTCGATTGACCGCTAAGTTACTTGATGACCAAGATACATTGCAATCGTTCTTTCACCCCCTGTCCGGGTGACAGGCCGGGACCCCCGAGGGCGACCCGTACGATGACCCCAGCCCTACCCCGAGAAGGACGAATGACCACCGAGAGACCGACCCCGCGCGACGTCGACCAGGACGCGCCCGCCGTGCAGCTGCGGCAGTCGCTCCGGCTGCTCGAGAACGCGCAGCGGCACCTCCGCGCGAGCATCGCCGCGGGCGTGGGCGTGGGCATCTCGGAGCTCACCGCGCTCGAGGTGCTCGGCGAGTCGCCCGACCTCACGCCGAAGTGGCTGGGTCTCGAGCTCTCCCTCTCGACGGGCGCCGTGACCGCGCTCCTCGACCGGCTGGCGACCGCCGGCCACGTCGACCGGCTCGCCAACCCGCAGGACCGCCGCAGCGTCCTGCTGCGCCTCACCGCCTCCGGGGAGCAGCTGCTCGCGCAGGTGGACGAGCGCTACGACGAGGTCAGCGCGGAGGTGCTGAAGGCCTCCCCCGGGCTGAACGGCATGGCGGACGACCTGGCGCGTGCCGCCGCGGTCATCACCGCGCACACGATCCGCTGATCCGCGCCAGTCGCTAGGAGTCCAGCGCCCGGGTCAGGGTCCAGACGTTGCGCCCCTCCGAGCGCTCGTGCTCGAACGTGGTCGTCAGCGCCTGGATGAGGGCGAGCCCGCGGCCCGACTCCGCGAAGACGTCCGGCATCTCCCGCGGCCCCGTGCCGATGTCCGGCGGATCGGCCGTGTCGACCAGCTCCGCGTGGATCGCGTCTCCCTCGACGCGCACGACGAGGCGGCAGACGATCGTCGTCGTCGACGTCGCGTGCTGGATGACGTTGTCGACCAGCTCGACCAGCGCCGTCTCGACGGCCATGCGGTCGCGGGCCGGCAGGTCCGGCCGCTCGCCCCAGAGCCCGGCGAGCATCTCGTGGACGACCTCGGTGTCGTCCGGGGGCGTGCGGAACCCGACGCTGCGCTCAGTCACGGTACGCGTCGCCGGCCGTGTCGAAGAGGGTGAGCACCCGGTCCAGATTGGACAGCTGCAGCACCATCACGACCTGCTCGCTGGGCGCCGCGATCCGCAGGTCGCCGCCCGCCTGCCGCGCGGTCTTGAGAGCGCCGACCAGGGCGCCGAGGCCGGAGGAGTCCATGAACGTCACCGCGCTGAGCTCGACGACGATGCGGGGGCTGCCCTCGTCGATCGCCCGGCGGACGGCCGAGCGCAGCTCCGGAGCCGAGGCCGCGTTGAGCCGCCCCTCCCCCCGCAGCACGGCGATGTCGGGGGCGGTCGTCTCGGTCGTGAACGTCATGCGGGGTCCTTCTCGGCGGAGCGGTCGGCGCCCGTGCGGGTCAGCACGAGGGCGGTGATGTCGTCGGACGCGGAGCCGGAGGCGGCGAGCGCCCTCAGCGCCTGCAGGAACTCGGCGGTGTCGGCGGAGTCGCGGGCGAGATCGACCGCGCGCGCCAGCGACTGCAGCGTCCCGTCGTAGAGGTCGAGGACGCCGTCGGTGAAGGCCAGGAGCGAGTCGCCGACCGCGAGCTCCACGGTCTGGGTGATCCAGCCGCCGTCCTCCGCGATGCCCAGCGGGAGGCCCAGTGCCGCGAGCCGCTGGAACGAGCCGTCGGCGCGGAGGAGGACGGTGAGCCCGTGGCCCGCGTCGACGAAGTCGATCCGGCCGGACGCGGTGTCGAGGCGCCCGTGGAAGAGGGTCGCGAAGGTCTCGGTGGCCGTGAAGTCGTCGTGCAGCTGGGCGCTCACCGCGCTGACGACCGCGTCGGGGTCGCCGCCCAGGCGCGCCCGGAACGCGGAGCGGATCGAGGCGGCCACGATCGCCGCTGCCGTCCCCTTGCCCATCACGTCCACGAGGGTCAGGTCGACCGTCTCGTCGTCGCCGCGCCAGCTGTAGAAGTCGCCGGTGATCGTCCACCGCGGCAGCGAGAGCCCCGAGAGCTCGTAGCCGGCGGGGTGGTGGAGGGAGGAGGGAGCCATCTGCGTCTGCATGTCGGCGGCGCGGTCGCGCTCCGCCGTGTCGCGCAGCTCCCGCTCGACCCACTCGCCGAACTCCTCGAGCAGCTGCCGCTCGTCCGGGGTGAGGCTCCGGGGCACGAAGTCGATGAGGCAGAGGGTGCCCAGCTGAAGGTCGCCCTCGACCGACAGCGGCCGCCCGGCGTAGAAGCGGACGTGCGGGTACCCCGCGACGTGCTCGTGCCCGGCCCACGCCTCGTCGGCACCGAGGTCCGGCACGACGAAGGTGGTGCGCTTCTCGAGCGTCGCGTCGCAGAAAGTGCCGGCGCGCGGGTAGGCGAGCACGGCGTCCGGACGCTGCGGGGACTTCGTGAACAGCGTGGTGTCGTCGAGGAAGTGGATCTCGGCCACGGGCACGCGGAACAGCTCCTCGGCCATCCGTGTGATCCGGTCGAAGCGCTCCTCCGGAGCCGACCCCATCATCTCGAGCGCCTCGAGCGCCACCAGCCGCGGATCCTGCTCGGCCTCGATCATCCGTGCCCCCTTCCCCCTGCGCGCCGCGCCGGGACTCCCCGGAGCGCACACGCACCTCCGACCGTATCGCCCCGCTTGACGGGTGGGGGACCTTCGGCGCCTCTGTACCCCTCACGGGGTACGGCTGTCGCAGATCGCGCGGTCGGGAGCGTCGGCGGTGGCCGATCCCGGCCGTCCTCGCCTCCGCCTCTTGCCGCCGGACGGAGCGGACCCCTACTCTTCACCCGACGCTCCCCCGGCGACCCGCGAGCACCCGAAGCCCGCAGGCTCGTGGGCGTCGCCTCAGGAGCGCCCGTGCCCACTCAGCCGCGTCCCCTCCGCCGATCGCGCGCGGAGACGAACCGACCCTCTCGATCCGACGCGCCCCGGCGCGGGAGCCCACTCGCTGCGGCGCTCCTGCTCGTGACCGTCCTGATCCTCCCGCTCGCCACCGCGCCGACAGCGTCCG
This sequence comes from Rathayibacter sp. AY1D2, assembly GCF_002932695.1. Lineage (NCBI taxonomy): Bacteria > Bacillati > Actinomycetota > Actinomycetes > Micrococcales > Microbacteriaceae > Rathayibacter > Rathayibacter sp. AY1D2. The sequence goes on from NZ_PSVX01000023.1 coordinate 3,883, forward strand.
CCGTCGACTCGGCGGGCGACGAGTACGACGCGATGCGCCTCGCCCTCGTCGCCGATCTGACGGGCACGATCCCGGGAAGCGGGAGCGTCGGCGGCCTCGCCGCGGCGAAGGGCCGCCTCGTCGCCGAGGCCGAGGGCTACTGGTCGACGCTCGAGACCGACGGCGGCGAGCCCTGGCCCGATCTGGTCACGGGCACCTCGGCGGTGGAGGTGTGGACCGCCTACAAGCGGGTCACCGTCCTCGCGACCGCGCTGAAGACCCCCGGCACCGCCCTCAGCGGCGACCCGGCGCTCCTCCGCGACGTCGTCACGACCGCCGACTGGCTCTCGGCGAACCGCTACAACCGCTCCACCACCGGCACCTCCCGCTGGTGGGAGCAGCAGATCGGCATCCCGCTCGAGCTGAACAGCATCACCGCCCTCCTCTACCCCGACCTCTCGGCGGCGCAGGTGCAGGCCTACCTGTCGGCCTCGACGCGCTTCGCCGACACCGTCACCCGGACCGGCGCCAACCGCGTCTGGACGGCGGCGGTCATCGCCGGGCGGGCAGTGCTTCTGAAGCAGCCGGCGAAGATCGCGGAGGCGGCCGCCGGCATCGACCCGGCGCTGAGGACGGTGGCGTCCGGCGACGGCTTCCACGCCGACGGCTCCTTCGTGCAGCACAGCGTCTTCGCCTACAGCGGCGGGTACGGGCTCTCGATGCTCGACACCCTCGACGACCTGTACTCGCTGCTCGACGGCTCCCGCTGGGAGATCACGAGCCCGGAGGGGCTCGGCGTGTACGACCGGCTCGCCTCCTCCTTCGCCCCCGTCACCTGGTGCGGCGCCGTGATGTCGACGGTCCGCGGCCGCGAGACCGCGCGGGCGGAGTCGGAGGACGGCGACGTCGGCGTCCAGCTGCAGGCGGCGGTGCTGCGCCTCGCCGACAGCGCCCCGCCCGCGGTCCGGACCCGGACGAACGCGCTGGCGAAGAGCTGGCTGGCCTGCAACGCCGGCAGCCCCGTGAGCATCGAGACGGCCGGATCCGTCAGCGACGTCGTGCGCGCGCGGCTCGTCCTCGCCGACACGGGCCTGACCGCGACCCCGATCGGCTCGGGCGTCCGGGCCTTCGCCGGCATGGACCGCTTCACGCGGACCACGGCGACCTCGGGCTTCGCCGTCGGCCTGTCGAGCACACGGATCGCCCGCTACGAGTCGCTCAACGGCGAGAACCGCAGCGGCTGGTACACCGGCGACGGCGCGACCTCGCTCCACCTGGGCAGCGGGCGCCAGTACGACGACGGCTACTGGGCCACGGCGAACCCGTACCGGATGCCCGGCACCACCGAGGACACGATCGTCCGGAGCGCGGGCGAGGGCGCGTCGTCCCGCCCGACGACGACCTTCACCGGGAGCCTCGAGAGCCCGTCGCGGCGGACGGGGATCGCGGCGCTCGACTTCGACGCGGCGTCGGTGAGCCTGGTCGCGAAGAAGGCCTGGTTCACCTTCGACGACGAGATCCTCGCGCTCGGCTCCGGGATCACGGCGACCGACATGTCCGGGACCGGCTGGGACGGGGTGCGCCGGCGCGCGGAGACGGTGATCGACGACCGCCGCGACGTCGCTCCCGACGCGAGGCTCCGCGTCGACGGCGTCCTCCGCGGTGCGGAGGCGACCGCCACGAGCACCGCCCGCTGGGCCTCGATCACCGGCTCCGCGGAGTCGGTGGGCTACGTCTTCCCGACGCCGATCGCCCTGACCGCGCAGGGGCGGACCCGCACCGGAGCCTGGAGCGCCGTGAGCGCCGCCGGTCCGACGGCGCCGGTGACCGGCCACTACTACTCCCTCACGACGAGCCACGGCACGAACCCGACCGGCGCCTCGTACGCGTACACGGTCCTCCCCGGCGCCTCCGAGGCGGCGACCGCCGCGTACGCGGCGGACCCGGACGTGACCGTGCTCAGCAACACACCCCAGCTGAGCGCCGCCCGCGACCGCTCGACCGGCACCGTGAGCGCCGTGTCGTGGAAGGCCGGGACCACGAGCCCCGTCCTCGTCGGAGGCACCCGGGTCGCGAGCATCACCGGCGCCGGACTGGTCTCGATCCGGGAGGACGCGGACACGGTGACCGTCTCGACCGTCGACCCGACGCAGGTCTCGACGAGCGCGCTCACCGTGACGCTCGCGCGGCCGACCGCGGGCACGGTGTCCTCGAGCGCCGCCCTGAGCGTGACGAGCAGGACGAGCACCGCGACGACGATCACGTTCCGGCCGAACGGGCTGAAGGGAGCGACGGCGTCCATCGTGCTCGCGAAGAGGGCCGCCACTCCGGTGCCGACGGCCACGCCCACGCCGACCGCCACCGCCGCGCCGACCTCGACGCCGACCGCCACCGCGACTCCGCTCGCCGCCGTCGGGGCCGGCACCCACCAGAACGGCTCGCCGGCCGTCGCCGTCACGGGCACCTGGTCCACGACCTCCTCCTCCGCGGACAGCGGCGGCGGTGTCTCCTTCTCGTCGACAGGGGGCGCCTCCGCCACCCTCCGCTTCACCGGCACCGGAGTCTCGTGGGTGAGCCGCCGGTCCAGCACGTCCGGGATCGACGAGGTCCGCCTCGACGGCGTCCTCGTGGCCTCGGTCGACCGCTACAGCGCCACCACCCGCTCCGCCCAGACCGTCTGGACCAGCGGGACCCTGCCCGCCGGCACCCACACCGTCACGATCACCCGCGGCAGCACACGGAATCCGGCGGCGACCGGGGGCAACCTGATCCACGACGCCTTCGTCGTGAGGGGCTGACGGCCCGGCTATCACCGGCCGCGGTGCCTGGCCAGGCCCTCGCCCGGCGGCGGGCGGGCCCGTAGCGTCGCCCGGACCGATCGACCCGCCGGGGTCACGACGAGAGGACGCGCCATGAGCAGCACGAGCGACATGATCCGGAGCCACCCCGAGGAGCTGCGCGGCGTCGATCCGGAGGTCCTGGCCGAGTGCATCGACGCGTGCGGCGCCTGCGCGCTCACCTGCACCGCCTGCGCCGACGCGTGCCTCGGCGAGGAGTCGGTCGCCGAGCTGGTCCACTGCATCCGCACCGACCTCGCCTGCGCCGACGTGTGCGCCGCGACCGGCGCCGTGCTCTCGCGCCGCGGCGTCGTCGGATCCGCGGCCGTCCGCGCCCTCGTCGAGGCCTGCCTCCTGGCCTGCCGCGCCTGCGCCGACGACTGCGAGCAGCACGCCGGGATGCACGAGCACTGCCGGATCTGCGCCGAGGCCTGCCGCCGCTGCGAGCAGGCGTGCGAGAGGCTGCTCGCGCAGCTCTGAGCGCGGGCGCCACCGCGGGACACCACCCCCACCGGACTCGACGGGCGGCTGTCAACCGTCCTGCCCTGAGCGTCCGGCGCTCCGCGGAGGTCATCGCCCACATCGAGCTCGAGACGCGCCGCATGCAGCCGGCCCGTCCCTCGTGGAGCGAGGAGATGACGGACATCCCTCCGCTGGACTTCCTCGAGTACACGGACATCGCCGACCTCGAGGACGCCCGGCGCGACCCGATGGACTAGGCCGCCGCCGGCTCCTCGGTGGAGCGGGAGTCGCTGAGGGACAGCGAGCCGATCGTCGCGATCACGCCGACGAGGACCGCCACGACCAGGAAAGCGACCCGCTCACCCGCGAAGAAGCTCCGGACGAGGTCCGCGCTCCACGCGCCCGCCGGGAGGGTGGTCGCCACCAGTGCGGCGATCAGCGTGCCGACGACGGCCGTGCCGATGCTGGTGCCGATCTCCTGGGCCGTGTCGTTGAGCGCCGCACCGATCGAGGTGCGGTTCGCGGGCATCGCCTCGACGAGGGCGACGGTGCAGATGGTCATGATCGTCCGCAGGCCCACCGTCATCACGACCATCATCACGGCGATCGCGAGGTAGCCCCGGTCCACCGCCCAGGACATCCCGAGCAGCGCGCCGACCAGGAGCCCGGTGCCGATCAGGCAGGCCGCGCGGTGCCCCAGCTTCGCGGCGAGGCGCTCGGTGACCGGAGTGGCGGCGAGCATCGTGACGATGACGGGCAGGTTCGCGAGGCCGGCGCGCACCGGGCTCCAGCCGTAGGCGTACTGGAAGTGCAGGATCAGGCCGAACAGGACGCTCGCGAAGGCGACCGAGGCGCCGAGCTGCGTGAGCGCCGCTCCCCGCGCGGGGCCGGCGCGGAAGATTGCGAGGTCGATCATGGGCGAGACGGCGCGGCGCTCGCGGACGACGAATCCCGCGACGGCGGCGACGGTGCCCGCGGCGCAGGCGATCGTGAGGAGCGACAGCCAGCCGTTCTCGACTCCGCTGGTGAGTGTGTAGCAGCCGAGCCCCACCGCGGCGACGGTGAGGGCGGTCCCCGGCAGGTCGAGCCGACCGGAGGTGAGGTCGGCGCGCTGGTCCGCGGGGACTCCGAGGCGCACGCCGATCCAGACCAGCAGCGCGATCGGGGCGTTGACGACGAGCAGCCACTGCCAGCTGACGGTGCTGAGGATCGAGCCGCCGAGGAGGGGGCCGAGGACCATGCCGGACATCCCGACGATCATCACGATCGCGATCGACCGCATGCGGAGCCTCTCGTCGTCGAAGAGCCGGAACACCAGCGACATCGTGACGGGCGCCATGGCGGCCGCGGCGCAGCCGAGCGCCGCGCGGAGGGCGATCAGCTGGCCGATGTCGGTGACGAGGACGACGGCGAGGCTGATCAGCCCGAACGCGGCGAGGCCGGTGAGGAGCACGCGGCGGCGGCCGAACCGGTCGGCGGCGGACCCGGCTGTCAGCAGCAGCCCGCCGAAGGTCAGGGAGTAGGCACCGGTCACCCACTGCAGTCCGGCGGTCGACCCGTCGAGTGAGCGTCCGATCGTCGGGAGGGCGATCGAGAGCAGCGTGTTGTCGACCATCTCGACGAAGAACGCGAGGCAGAGAGCGGCGAGCGGGAGTGCCGCGGAGCGGAGGGAGGTGTGAGCGCGGGACTCGGCGGAGGTGGTCGTCGGAGCGGACATCGAGGCGCCTTCCTATCGAACGCCGTTCGACTATCGTACGGCGTTCGATAGTATGGAACGCCGTTCGGTAAGATGCAAGCCATGCCTGCAGATCGCCCGACGGAGACCGCTGCCGCGCCCTCCCCCGCCCGGGGCCGCCGCCGAGCGTCGCACTCGCTCGACACCGTGCTGGCCGAGGCGATCGCGATCCTCGACGAGTCCGGGGAGTCGGCCCTCACGTTCCGCGCGCTCGCGGCCCGACTCGGCGGCGGTGTGGCGAGCATCTACTGGTACGTCGGCAGCCGCGACGAGCTGCTGGAGCGGGCGACCGACGAGGTCATGGGTCGGGTCCTCGCAGACAGCGAGCCGCTCACCCACGGGCCGGACCCGATCGACAACGTCCGCGCCGTCGCACTGGCCCTCTTCGACGAGTGCGTCCGCCGACCCTGGTTCGGCCTCTACATGCTCCGCACGACCGGGGTGCAGCCCAACTCGATGGCGATGTACGAGCGCCTCGGGCAGCAGCTCATGGCTCTCGACCTGACGCCCCGGCAGCGGTTCCACGCCGTGTCGTCCATCGTCAGCTACGTCGTCGGAGTCGCGGCCGACCTGGCGCAGCCGCCGCCCCGCGAGTTCCTCGAGAGCGGGATGGAGAGGGGCGAGTTCCTCGAGCACCTGGCCGACCGCTGGCGCGCCCTCGATCCGGAGGAGTTCCCCTTCGGCCACCACGCGGCCGACGTCATGGCGACGCACGACGACCTCGACGTGTTCCGCTCCGGCCTCGACCTGCTGCTGGCCGGGCTCCGGCTGCAGGCGGGGCGGGGCTGAGGCCGGGTCAGCTCCCCGAGGTCCGCCGGATCGCCACCACGGTCACGTCGTCCGCCAGCAGCCCCTCGGCCGCCAGGCCGGTGACGCCGGCGACCGCGGCGGCGGCGGTCGCCGGGGCGGCGACGGCCGCGTCGGCCACCCGGTCGAGGGCGGCGAGGGAGCCGTCGAAGAGGTCCAGCACGCCGTCGCTGCAGATCAGCAGCAGGTCGCCGGGGTGGAGCCGGAGGCCGGTCGGCTCCCACTCCTGCGTGCCGAGGAGGCCGAGCGGCAGATGGGCGGAGGGGATGCGCTCGCGCGAGCCGTCGGCGCGGCAGACGATCCCGAGTCCGTGCCCGGCGTCGACGAGCACGATGTCGCCGGTCGAGGCGCTGAGCCGCAGGTGGAGGAGCGTGACGAACGCGTCGTTCGCCGACAGGTCCGGCTCGACGACCCGGTCGATGAGCGCCATCGTCGCCGCGGGGCCGAGAGCGGGAGGAGTGACGCGCAGGGCGGCGCGGACCGTGGCGGCGATCATCGCGGCGCCGACCCCCTTGCCCATGACGTCGGCGACGGTGACGGCGAGCCCGTCGGGCGTGCAGCGCCAGTCGAAGAAGTCGCCGCTCACCGTCCCGCTGGGCACGCAGGCGCCGGCGACGTCGTAGCCCGGGAGGTCCGGGACCGAGCGGGGCTCGAGCCGCCGCTGCACCCTCTCGCCGTCGGCGAGCTCCTGCCGCGAGCGGGCGGCGCCGGCGGTGAGCATCTGCGCGACCTGCTCGCCGCTGAGCGACGCCATGCTGAACGACACCACGACCAGCAGCACCAGCGTGATCAGCGTGGTGGTCGGGGTCCCGAACCAGGTCGCGAACAGCTCGCTGCGCAGCCCCGCGGCCAGGAACACGGCGAACCGGAGCGCGTAGTAGAGGGAGAGGGCGCCGGAGCTGAGCAGCAGCGGCCAGCGCGTGCGCGAGCGTCCGGCGCCGAGCAGCGCGATCTCGCGGGTCGACAGGCCGATGAGGAGCGCCATCGAGGCGAGGTAGAGCGGCCCTCCCGACCAGTCGTTGACGGCGGGAGAGTCGAGGCTGGACACGCCCGTCACCACCACGGTCGGAGCGACCACCAGCCACCACGGCGTCGGCCGGCCGCGGAGGGAGCGGCTCGCCGCCCAGACCGCGGCGGCGCCGGCCACGATGAGCCCGTTCCCGAGCGGATTCGCCCACACCTGGTCGGCCGTGCCGTCGCGGAGGTAGGCGAGCGAGCCGCCCATGAACAGCGCGAGCGCCGTGCACCACCAGAAGCTGAAGGACGAGCGCGTCGACCGGTAGGTGACCAGCGCGAACAGCAGGAAGAGGGTGAGGGCGGTGACCCCGAAGGCGACGCGGAGGGTCGTGGCATCGAGCAAGGCGGGTCCGTGGCCCTTCCAGGAGACCGAGCGGCGGAGCGGCGGACGGGCGCCGCGATCAAGGGGATCCTGGCACGGCGCACGGGCCGTACGCGGCGCGCCGTGGAGGCCGGCCCCGGGGATCCGCGGCAGTGCGGCCCGTCCGCCCACCCGACGGGGGGAGCAGGAGGGGAGCCCGCACGTTCGAGGAGAGGCCACCGCCCTCGCGCTCGATACAGCATCGCGTGTACCGTCGCTCCCGTGCCCGCCTCCGCGACCCTCACCCACTCCGCCGCTCTCGCGCGCCTCGGATCCGCCCTGGCGGACGAGACCCGGTCCCGGATCCTGCTCGCGCTGCGCGAGGCTCCGGCCGTCCCCTCCGACCTCGCGGACGCGCTCGGGGTCTCGCGGCAGGTGATGTCGAATCAGCTCGCGTGCCTCCGCGGATGCGGGCTGGTGGAGGCCGTGAAGGACGGCCGGTACACCTGGTACCGGCTGGCCGAGACCCGGATCGCCGGGGCGCTCGACCACCTGCTCCGCCTGGCCCTGGTCGTCGATCCGGACTGCTGCTCCGGCGACGACTGCCGCTGCGCATGAGCGCCCTGCGCGCTCCGCTCCTCCCCGCCCGCCGCCGCGTGCTGCAGAGGCGGATCCGCTGGATCGTCGGCGCGACCATCGCCTACAACGTGGTGGAGGCGATCGTGGCCCTCGCCGCCGGGACGGTCGCCTCGTCCACCGCACTCGTCGCCTTCGGCCTCGACTCCGTGGTGGAGGTGCTCTCCGCCGCGGCCGTCGCCTGGCAGTTCTCGGGCCGCGATCCGGAGGCGCGCGAGCGCACCGCGCTGCGGGTGATCGCCGTCTCGTTCCTCGGCCTGGCCGCGTTCGTCGCCGTCGACTCGGTCCGGGCGCTGCTCGGATTCTCGGAGGCCCAGCACTCCCCCGTCGGCATCGTGCTGGCCGCCGTCAGCCTGCTGGTGATGCCCGCGTTCTCCCTGCTCGAGCGCCGGACCGGCCGCGAGCTCGGCTCGGCCTCAGCCGTCGCGGACTCGAAGCAGACGCTCCTCTGCTCGTACCTCTCCGCCGCCGTCCTGGTGGGCCTGCTGCTGAACAGCACGCTCGGATGGACGTGGGCCGACCCCGTCGCCGGCCTCGTGATCGCCGCGGTCGCCGTCCGCGAGGGCCTGGAGGCCTGGCGCGGCGAGTCCTGCACGACGCCGATCTCCGCGCTCACGAGCGAGGACTCCGAGGCCTGCGGCTGCTGCTGACGGGGGCGGGACGGCGCGGCGCACATCGGCGGTGGACGACCTCCGTCAGGACTTCGTCGCGAGGCCGGCGGCCGATCGGACCCGCTCCGGAGCTACCGACGGCCGGCCCGCGCCTCGACGACGTGCCGGCACCCGACCCCGCCGTGCTCCAGCTCCTCGCGCTCGCGGCGGAGCCCGACGCGGACCCGCCGCGCCTCGGCCAGCGGCAGCACCGCCTCCGGATCGACGGTCGCCAGCAGGAGCGCCGCCCGAGACCTCGCCGCCACCCGCACGTCGAGGCACGGCGTCTCCTCGGCGAGCCCGAGCAGCGCGTTCACCAGCAGCTCCAGCTCGACCGCGGTCGCGTGGAGCACCAGCACCCGCGAGGCCGGGCTCGACGGGTGGCGGACCAGGAGCGTCGCTCCGGTCATCGTCGTCGCCCTCCCCCGCTCGGGACCGGTCCGGGACGTCCGCCCCCGCCTCGGCCCTCGGCGACCGCCCGCGCGACGTCGGCGTGCACGCATGGGGTTCCTTCTCTCGTCCTGCTGCGGTGCGAACCGCGCCGCACCTCCATCCCACGACTCGGGCACCCGGCCGGGGAGAGGGTTGCCACGCGCGCGTCGGCGGGTCAGGAGGCGCCGGGGCCGCCGGGGATGAGAGGGTTGCGCGATGTCCACTGCGAGCGTGCCGTCGCCGCGCGCCGGAGTCCGGACCCGGCGCTTCCGGCGCCTCGCCCGCACGGGCTTCGCCGTCAACGGACTGATCCACCTCCTGATCGGCGGCCTCGCCCTGCGCGTCGCGGTCAGCGACGAGACCTCGCGGGAGGCGGACGCGTCCGGAGCGATCGGGCGCATGGCCGACACCCCCGTCGGGCTCGTGGTGGTCTGGGCCGCGCTGATCGGGCTGGTCGCGCTCGGCCTCTGGCAGCTCTCCCTCGGCGGGCGCTCCTCCGCGCCGGGGCTCCCCGCCCGCCTGGGCCGCCGGATCGTCGAGTCGGGCAAGGGCTTCGCCTCGCTCACGCTCGCGGGCACCTCGCTCGTCTTCGCGCTCGGCGGCTCGACGAGCTCGTCTGCCACGATCCGCCGCATCAACACCGAGCTGCTGACGAGCACGGTCGGCGTCGTGATCCTCGTGATCGTCGGCGGGATCGTGCTGGGCAGCGGGATCGGCTTCGTCGCGATCGGGATCCGGCGCGGCTTCCGCAAGCTCGTCCGCATCCCCGAGGGCCCGACGGGGACCGCCGTGCTGATCCTCGGCGCGACCGGCTACATCACGAAGGGGCTCGCTCTGGGCCTGGCCGGCGGGATCTTCGTGGTCGCGGCGCTGACCGGCGACGCCCGCCAGGCGACCGGGCTCGACGGGGCCATCCGCTTCCTCGACGTCCCTCCGTACGGCACGATCGCCCTGACCCTCGTCAGCGCGGGACTGGTCATGTACGGGCTGTTCCTCGTCGCCCGGGCGAAGCTCGCGAAGCTCTGAGCCGACGCGGCAGTCGTTCACAGTCGCCACCCATATCGCTGAGTATCGTTCGGAGAAACAGGAGGTCATCATGAACGGATCGTCATCGACCGGCGCGTTCGGCACCGGCACGCCCATCGAGAGCATCTGGCGCGCGATGGAGCAGGCCCGCTCCCGCATGGAGAAGCGCGTCGGCTCCCGGGTCGGCCGCGGGGACGTGCGCACCGCGGTGCTCGCGCTCCTCGCCGAGCAGCCCATGCACGGCTACCAGATCATCCGCGAGATCGAGGAGCGCAGCGGAGGCGACTGGAAGCCGAGCCCCGGCTCCGTCTACCCGACCCTCCAGCTCCTCGCGGACGAGGGCCTCATCACGGCCGACGAGCAGAACGGCCGCAAGACCTACACGCTGACCGACGCCGGCCGCGCGACGGTCGCCGAGCACGGCACCTCGACCCCGTGGAACGACTCCGACCACGTCGACTTCGGCGCCCTGCCCAAGGCGGGCCTCGAGCTCGCCCAGGCCGCGGCCCAGGTCGGACGCTCGGGCACCCCCGAGCAGATCCGCATGGCTGTCGCCGAACTCGAGGACGTGCGCCGCCGCCTGTACGCGATCCTCGCGCAGGACTGACCCGGGTGGCCTCGGTCAGCCCGGGTCCTGCCGCCCCGGGCCACCGAGAGCGGGAGGACCGGCGGCGCTACCGCCGGATCCTCCGCTTCGCCGCGTGGCATCTCGCGGTCACCTGGTTCTTCGACCTGCTCCTGCCGCGGGTGGGGCTCACGCGCGTCGCGCTCCGCACCCGACCCGGCCGGATGCGCCGCTTCGCCCGCAGCTTCCACGTGCTCGCGGTCGACCTCGGCGGCCTGATGATCAAGGTCGGCCAGTTCATGTCGTCGCGCCTGGACGTGCTGCCGCCCGAGATCACGCGCGAGCTGGAGGGGCTGCAGGACGAGGTCCCGCCCGTCCCGTTCCCGCGGATCCGGGCGCTGGCCGAGTCCGAGCTCGGGCTGCCGCTCGAGCGCGCGTACGCCGGAGTCGACGAGTCGCCCGTCGCCGCCGCCTCCCTCGGGCAGGCCCACCGCGCCCGGCTCTCCCCCGTCGACGCCGAGGACACCGGCTACTCCGCCGCCATCATGAAGGTGCAGCGGCCGGGGATCGACCAGATCGTCGAGGTCGACCTCGCGGCTCTGCGCCGCGTCGGCGGCTGGCTCAGCCACGTGCGCCTGGTCTCGGACCGCGTCGACGCCCCGGCGCTCGTCGAGGAGTTCGCGGTCACCAGCCTCGAGGAGATCGACTACCTGCAGGAGGCGGCCAACTCCGTCCGCTTCGCCGCCGACTTCGCGGGCGACGCCCGGGTGGCCGTCCCGGACGTGGTCTGGGAGCGCTCGACCCGCAAGGTCCTCACGCTCGAGGACGTCACCGCGATCAAGATCACGGACCACGCCGCGCTGCTGGCCGCCGGGATCGATCCGCGGGAGGTCGCTCCGGTCTTCGCGGCCGTGATGTTCGACCAGCTCTTCACCAACGGCTACTTCCACGCGGATCCGCACCCCGGCAACGTCTTCGTCACGCCGACCCCTGGGGGCGAGCTGCCCTGGCGCCTCACCTTCATCGACTTCGGGATGATGGGCGAGGTGCCGCCGAGCACCCGTGCGGGCCTGCGCCGGATGCTGATCGCCGCCGCCTCCCGCGACGGCAAGGGTCTCGTCGACGCGGCCCGCGCGGTCGGCGTCCTCCTCCCCTCGGCCGACTCCCGTGAGCTGGAGCGGGCGCTCACGCAGCTCTTCGCCCGCTTCGGCGGCATGGGCTTCGCCGAGCTGCGGGAGGTGGATCCGCGCGAGTTCCGCGACTTCGCCGTGCAGTTCGGCGACGTCGTGCGCGCGCTGCCGTTCCAGCTCCCCGAGAACTTCCTGCTCGTCATCCGCGCGATGTCGCTGACCTCGGGCGTCTGCAGCGCGCTCGACCCGGCCTTCAACCTGTGGGACTCGGTCGAGCCCTACGCGCAGCAGCTGATCCGCGAGGAGCGCGGCTCCGTCGTGCAGGACGTCGGCAAGCAGGCCGTCGACACGCTCGGCCTGATCTGGCGCCTGCCGCGCCGGCTCGACGAGCTCGTCACGACCCTCGACGACGGCGAGCTCGCGGTCACCGTCCCCACCATCGAGCGCCGGCTGAACCGGCTCGAGGGCACCGTCCGCCGCGTGATCTCGGCCGTGCTGTTCGCGGGACTGCTGATCGCCGGCGCCGTCGTGCGCCCGGACGACAGCGGCTTCGGGACCGTGCTGATGATCGCGTCGGCGCTGCCGCTGCTGCACGCCCTGCTGGCCCGCGGCCCGCGCGGCTGAGAGCCGCCGTCAGGCCGCGGCCGCCGCGTCGCATCCGTCACCTCCTCCACCCACCTCACCGGCGGCGCGGTCGACATCGGCTACACGGCCGCGGACAGCTGGCTCGCACAGCACGGCACCGACTACGGGCTCTGCCAGATCTACGCGAACGAGATCTGGCACTTCGAGCTCGCCACCGAGCCGGGCGGCGACTGCCCGGAGCAGCTGCCCGACGCGAGCGCGACCTGAGCGGCTCTCCCGCGCTCCCGGGATCCGATGCGTCGCGAACGGTCGTCATCGGAGCCGCGTGGGAGCCGTTCGCGACGCATCGATCGCGCAGGCGGCCGGGCGGCGGGGCTCGGCGGCCGGGCTCAGCGGCTGGTGAGCAGCTCGACGAACTCGTCCGCCATCGCGAGTTGGGCGCTCAGCGCCTCGCGGCGCTCGCGGGCCTGCGCGACGAAGGCGTCGAGCTGCGCGCGGACCTCGGCCGGCGCGTCGTCGCCCTCGGCCTCGAGGGTGTCGATCACGCGGAGCAGCGCGGCCATCTCCTCCAGCGAGAAGCCGAGCGGCTTCATGCGGCGGATGAGGATCAGGCGGTCGTAGTCGGTGGACGTGTAGAGGCGGAAGCCGCCCTCGGTGCGGCCGGACGCCTTCACGAGGCCGATCTCGTCGTAGTGGCGCAGGGTCCGGAGCGAGAGGCCGGTCCGCTCGGCGAGCTCGCCGATGTGCATGGTGCCGATCCTGCTCACCCCTTCAGGTCTACCCTTACGTGAGGGTAGGGTTGCCCGTGCTGCTGACACGCCTCTGCAAGCTTGGCATCCCCGCCCGCTTCCGCCGACCCGATGCCGCAGCCCTCCGCGCTCCTCGTCGAGCACCCCTCCCACTCCCTGGAGCCGCCGCGATGGCCCTCGCCTCGAAGACCCCTGCCCGCCCGCACGCCGAGCCCACCGTGATGACGGCGCTGCGCACCCCCCGCATCCTGACCCGCGAGGTCCTCGCCGGCCTCGTCGTCGCACTCGCGCTCATCCCCGAGGCGATCTCGTTCTCGATCATCGCGGGCGTGGATCCGCGGGTCGGCCTCTTCTCGTCGTTCGTGATGGCCGTGTCGATCGCGTTCCTCGGCGGCCGCCCCGCGATGATCACCGCCGCCACCGGCGCCGTCGCCCTGGTGATCGCCCCCGTCGCCCGCGACTACGGGATGGACTACTTCATCGCGACGGTGATCCTCGCGGGCGTGTTCCAGATCGTGCTCGGGCTGCTCGGAGTGGCGAAGCTCATGCGCTTCATCCCCCGCAGCGTGATGGTCGGATTCGTGAACGCGCTGGCGATCCTGATCTTCTCGGCGCAGATCCCCAACCTGATCGGCGTGCCCTGGCTGGTCTACCCGCTGGTCGCCGTCGGCATCGTGATCATGGTGGTGATGCCGCGCCTGACGAAGGCCGTTCCGGCGCCTCTCGTCGCCATCGTCCTCATCACCGCGGCGGTCGTCGTCACGGCGGTCGCCGTCCCCACCGTGGGCGATCAGGGCGAGCTGCCCCGCAGCCTCCCCGAGCTGTTCCTGCCGAACGTACCGCTGACCTGGGAGACCTTCACGACCATCGCGCCGTACGCCGTCGCGATGGCGCTCGTCGGACTCCTCGAGTCGCTGATGACTGCGAAGCTCGTCGACGACATCACCGACACCCCCTCCCGCAAGACCCGCGAGTCGCTCGGGCAGGGCGCCGCGAACGTGCTCTCCGGCCTGTTCGGCGGCATGGGCGGCTGCGCGATGATCGGCCAGACGATGATCAACGTGAAGGCGTCCGGCGCCCGCACCCGCATCTCGACCTTCCTCGCCGGCGTGTTCCTCCTGATCCTCGTCGTCGCGCTCGGCGACCTCGTCGCGATCATCCCGATGGCCGCGCTGGTCGCGGTGATGGTGATGGTCTCGGTGGCGACGTTCGACTGGCACAGCATCCGCCCGTCGACCCTGAAGCGGATGCCCGTGGGCGAGACGGTCGTCATGATCGCCACGGTCGTCGTGGTCGTCCTCACCCACAACCTGGCGATCGGAGTCGTCGTCGGCGTCCTGGCCGCCATGGTCGTCTTCGCCCGCCGGGTCGCCCACTTCGCCACCGTCGAGCGCACCCTCTCGACCGACGGATCGACGGCCCACTACACGGTCACCGGCGAGCTGTTCTTCGCTTCCAGCAACGACCTCACCACGCAGTTCTCCTACGCGGAGGACCCTGCGCACGTCGTGATCGACCTCTCCGGCTCCCACATCTGGGACGCCTCGACCGTCGCCGCGCTGGACGCCGTCACGACCAAGTACGAGCGCCACGGCACCCGCGCCGTGATCGAGGGGATGAACGACGCCTCCACCCGGATTCACGGCCGCCTCGCCGGGAACCTCGGCGCGGGGCACTGAGGGCGGGGGCCGCGGGACCGCGGCGCCCGCCGGGGTCGATGCGTCACGAACGGTCGTCACGGCGGGCGGATGAGGACCGTTCGTGACGCCTCGATCCCGAGGGGGCGGGGGTGGGAGGGCGAGCGGGCGGCGCTAGACGCGCACGGGCGCGACGGAGGCGCGGCGGATCAGGCGCGTCTCGAGCTCCATGCGGGTGGCCGAGGCGCCCGAGGCGAGCGGGGTCGCCGACCGGTGCGCCTGGTGCAGCATCCGGAAGGCGATGGCGCCCATCTCGCCGATGGGCTGCTGGATCGTGGTCATCGGCGGGGTCGCCCAGGCCGACTCCTCGACGTCGTCGAAGCCGATGACGCTGAGGTCGCGGGGGATGCGGAGGCCGGCGTCGTCGGCGGCCTCGTAGACGCCGAGCGCCATCACGTCGGAGCAGGCGAAGAAGGCGGTCGGCGCGTCGGGCTCGGCGAGCATCAGCCCGGCGGCCTCGCGGGCCAGCTCGCGGTCCCAGTCGCAGTAGGCGACGCGCGGATCCTCGACCCCGGCGGCGCGGAGCGCGGTGGTGAAGCCGTCGATCCGGGCGCTGCTGTAGAGCTGGGTGCGGGTGCCGCCGAGGACGCCGAAGCGGGTGTGGCCGGCGTCGAGGAGGTGCTCGGCGGCCATGCGGCCCCCGTCCCAGTTGGTCGCGCCGACGCTCGCGACGTCGGCCGGCGGCCGCGTGCTGGGGTCGACGACGACGACGGGCAGCTCGGCGGTGGTCAGCAGGTGCAGCTGCGCGGCCGAGACGTTGACCAGCACCACGATGGCGCCGAGCGAGGGGCGGCGGAGGAGGCGGCTGATCCAGGCGCCGTCGTCGCGGGCGCGGGTGAGCACCAGGTCGACCCCGGCGGCGGAGGCCTCGGCCTCGATGCCCTCGAGGACCGGGCCGATCCAGGTGCCGCCGATGTGGCCGACGACGACGTCGACGATCTGGGCGGAGTGCGGATCCTCGACCGGCGGGCGCAGGCGCGGTCGGCGGCGGTAGCCGAGCGCGTGCGCCGCCTCCATCACGCGCAGACGGGTCGCCTCCGAGACGTCGGTGCCGCCGTTGAGCACCTTCGAGACGGTGGGGACGCTCGTCCCGGCGCGCTCGGCGATGAGCGCCATGGTCGGGCGGGTGGTCGCTCCGGAGACGTCGTCGTGGTCGGGCATGTGCTCACCGTAGCGGATACCGACTTTCGCAACTGGACCGGCGCGCGGACGGCTTGCTCCCGCCGGGAACCGCGGTGCATGATGGTCGGACGCCGGGGCTACCGCACAGAAGTTGCGCAAGTCCTGTTCGATGACGAACCGCGGAGCGATCCGCCCGCACGTGAGGACGACGATGACCGACCACTCCCCGACCACTCCCGGCAAGACGGCCCTCGTCGTCCGAGGGGGCTGGGACGGCCACCAACCGGTCGAGGCGACCGAGCTGTTCCTGCCGTTCCTCCGCGACAACGGCTACGACGTGCGCGTCGAGGAGTCGACCGCCGTGTACGCCGATGAGGCCTACATGCGGACGGTCGACCTGATCGTGCAGTCGAACACGATGACCTCCATCCAGTGGGAGGAGTTCCTGGGCCTCCGCGCGGCGGTCGAGCGCGGCACGGGCCTCGCCGGCTGGCACGGCGGGATCGCCGACTCCTACCGCGACAACTCCGACTACCTGCAGCTGATCGGCGGCCAGTTCGCCTCGCACCCCGGCAAGCACCCGGACGAGCGCACCGGCGAGCAGTCGGACAACTACATGCCGCACACGATCGAGATGACGGCCCTCGCCGCCGACCACCCGATCACGCAGGGCATCTCCGACTTCGAGCTGGTCACGGAGCAGTACTGGGTGCTGCACGACGACTACAACGACGTGCTCGCCACGACCACGCAGGCCGTCCGCCCGTGGGACCCGTGGAAGCGCCCCATCACCTCCCCCGCGATCTGGACCCGCCTCTGGGGCGAGGGCCGCATCTTCGTCTCGACGCCGGGCCACCGCGTCGAGATCCTCCAGGACGACAACGTCCGCACGATCATCGAGAGGGGAATGCTGTGGGCGTCCCGCTGAGAGTCGGCATCATCGGCGTCGGGAAGATCAGCGAGCAGTACCTCGCGAACCTCCCGACCTTCCCCGGCCTCCGCCTCGTCGCGGTGGCCGACCTGAACCAGGAGCGGGCGCAGCAGGTCGCCGACGAGCAGGGCGTCCGCGCCCTCACCGTCGACGCGCTGATCGACGACCCGGAGATCGACGCGGTGCTGAACCTCACGATCCCGGCGGCGCACGTCGAGATCGGCACCCGCGCCCTGAAGGCGGGCAAGCACGTCTTCGCCGAGAAGCCGCTCGGGCTGAACCCGGCCGAGGCCGCGCCGATGCTCGACCTCGCGGACGAGCTGGGCCTGCGCTTCGCGAGCGCCCCGGACACGGTGCTCGGGACCGGCGTGCAGACCGCGCGCCTCACCCTCGACTCCGGCGCGATCGGCACCCCGATCGCCGCGCAGGTGCACTGGGCCGCTCCCGGCCACGAGCGCTGGCACCCGGCGCCCGAGTTCTACTACCAGCCCGGCGGCGGCCCGCTGCTGGACATGGGCCCGTACTACCTGACGGCGCTCGTGCACTTCTTCGGGCCGGTCGTCCGCGTCACGGGCCTGGCCACCCGCTCCGACCGCCCGCGCACGATCGAGACCGGGCCGAAGGCGGGCACGCCGATCGAGGTGACGATCGACACGCACATCACCGCGCTGCTCGAGCACGCGAGCGGAGTCGCCACGACCGTCACCGTGAGCTTCGAGGTCTGGCGCAGCCGGGCCCCGAAGTTCGAGGTCTACGGCACCGAGGGCACCATCTCGGTCCCGGATCCGAACATGTTCTCGGACCCGGTCGAGGTCGCCGTCCGCGACGAGGACTGGCGGGTCGTCCCCGACTCCGCCGGCGTGATCGACACCGGTCGCGGAGTGGGACTGGCCGACCTCGCGGAGGCGATCGCGGAGGACCGCCCGCACCGCGCCTCCGGCCGCGTGGCCCTGCACGTGCTCGAGATCATGGACGCCGTGCTTCGCTCGAACGAGGAGAAGGCGGTCGTGACGATCGCGAGCACCGCCGAGAAGCCCGACGTGATGCCGCTGCGCACGGCGGGCTCGATCGGCGCCTGACAGCGCCGGGGGGCGACGACGGGAGGCGGGGGATCGCCGCCAGCGCGTCGCTCCCCGTTCGGGGGTGACGGCGGGGGGCGAAGCCGTAGACTCGGCGGATCGACGGTCCTCAGCCGCCGTCGCACGCGGAGGGGGATCGGCCGTGGCAGTCGGCTTCCGGCGGAGCGGAGAGCTCCGTGCCCTCGCGCGCCCCCGGCTCCGGGCGGCCGGCGACCCGCTCTCCCCCGAGGACCACCGCTCCCGGCTGTCCGGTTGGCTCAGCATGCCCGGCGGGCCGGGTCTCGTGCGCCCCTCCGCCCTCGCTCCGGCGTGGGAGGCGCCCCTGCTCCGGCTCGTGCGCGCCGGGGCGCCGGCGGAGGACCTGCACGAGGCGACCACCGGCTCCCCCGAGGGCTCGCGCCTCGCGGCCGTCGTCGAGCTCGTCCGCGACGCCCTGCACTCCGCGGACGACGATCGCGCTCTGCGGCTCACCGGCTGGCTGGTGCGCATCCGCTACGACCCGTCGGCCGACTCCTTCCTCCGCCGCTACGGGATCGCGCTGACCGTCCGCCTGCCGCTGAGCGGCGGCCTCGACGTGGAGGTGCCGCTCGACGCCCCGGCGCTGCGCCTGCTCTACGCCGAGCTGACGGCACCCACGGATCCGGCCGCGGCTGCCGTGGCGGTCGAGACCCTGGAGCCGTCGACCCTCGCGGCGTCGACGCTCGCCTCCCTCTACTCCGCCCGCCGACGCTGGAGCGACGTGGCCGAGTTCTCGGCGCCCGTCGAGAACGTGGACGCCGCCTCCGCCGCGGTGCTCATCCGCCGCGGCGTCGCTCTCCGCGAGCTCGGCCTGATCGAGGGCGCCCTCGAGGCGTTCGACCGCGTGGTGCGCCCGACCGTCACCAGTGCGCGGCCCGTGGAGCTGCGGGCGGAGGCGCTGCTCGAGCGCGCGAGCACGCTCCTCTCGGACGGGCGCACGGCTCCGGCTCGGCGCGATCTGGAGCGCGTGCTCTCCCGCTACCCGGACAGCGCCGCGGCGCACGAGCTGCTGGCGGTCACCGGGCGCTGACGCGACGGAGGGGCGCACCCTCTGCAGGATGCGCCCCTCCGGGGAGTGCGTCGGCTCAGTGCGTCGGCTCAGCCCTCGGCCTTCGAGGGCTTGCCCTCGGCGGGCAGGACCTCGTGCGGGGTGTCGCGCTCGTCCTCGCCCTCGGCCTGCGACGGCTTGTCGGACTGGTCGTCCGGGTCCTCGACGGGGCTCGGGGTCTGGTCGCTCATCGGAGTCCCTCCGGCTCGTCGGACGTGGCGGACGGCTCGGGGTGCGCCTCGAACTCCATCCAGGCGCGGTCCAGATCGGCCTGCGCCGACTCGGGCTCGCTGGCGAAGTAGCCGTCGTAGATCGCGCGGCCGCCGTGCTCGGGCAGGTCGTCGCGACCGCCGAAGGCCTGCGCGAAGCGGCCGACCTCGTCGTCCCTCTTCTGCTGATCCCGCAACCAGGCGGGGAAGGTCTGCGTCATGGTGACACCTCTCTCTCCTGCCCTCCAGCCAATCGCCCGTCGCGGATCCGGGCAAGCCCTTCCGCCGCGGGCCCCGAGGGGCCAGGCTCCGCCCTGGAGGGCCCGGGCTCCGCCCTTGAGAAGCGGCGCTCCGCCCTCTAGAGGACATGTCCGCTACAGGGCGCCCCCGCCCCCGCCGCGGAGGAGAGCCGGCCCCTAGCGTGAGCCCGTGACCGACCCCGCTTCTCCGCGCCCCGCCCGCACCGCCGCGGGTCTGCGCCGCACTCTGCTCGCTCTGACCGCGACCGTCGCGCTGCTCGCCGGCACCGCGGCTCCCCTCGCCTTCCGCCGAGCCGGACCCGGTGCCGGTCGGGAACGACCACCTCGCCAACGGCGTCGCCGCCTGGGGGCGCTACCTCAACGGGGAGTGGGACGTGCCGGCGGGCATGTCCGACCTCACGGACGTCGCGAGCAGCTACAGCCACACCCTCGCGCTCCACACCGACGGCACCGTCGAGGCCTGGGGAGCGGATCTGGAGGGCGAGCGGGACGTGCCGGCCGGGCTCCGCGAGGTGACGGCGATCACGACCGGGTACCTCCACAGCATCGCCCTCACGATGGAGGGGACGGTCGTCGCGTGGGGCGACGACCGTCAGGGCCAGACCGACGTCCCGGCCGGACTCGGCGGCGTGACCGCCGTCGCCGCGGGCAGCTACCACACCCTCGCTCTGCGGGGCGACGGGACCGTGGCGGCCTGGGGCTCCGATCAGTTCGGAGCGACCGACGTGCCGGCGGGTCTCTCCGGAGTGGTCGCGATCGCCGCGGGCGGCTGGAACAGCCTCGCGCTGCGCGCCGACGGGACGGTCGTGGCGTGGGGCGGCGACGACAGGGGCGCGTACACCGCCCCGGCAGGCCTCCGCGACGTCGTCGCCGTCTCGGTCAGCTACTCCCACAGCCTCGCCCTGAAGCGGGACGGCACCGTCGTCACCTGGGGCGGCCCCGCCGACTCCGGCTTGCCGCGGGTCCCCGCCGATCTCGGCGGCATCACCGCGATCGCCGCCGGCATCGGCTTCAGCGTCCTGCTGACGTCCGACGGCACCGTCGTCTCCCTGCACCCCGACGGCGACACGGAGCTGGACGTCCCGGCCGGGATCACCGGCGCCACCGGCATCGCGGTCGGCTTCAACCACGCCTTCGCGATCGGCCCGCTGCCGACCCTCACCGCCGACACCGCCGAGACGCTCGTCACGACCGGGACCCGCTACTCCGCGACCTTCACGGCGTCCGGCCCGGCTGCGACCTTCGAGGTCTCGTCCGGCGCCCTTCCCGCGGGGGTGGCCCTCTCGCCGGAGGGCGTCGTCTCGGGCAGGCCGACCACCGCAGGCGACTCCACCTTCACGGTGAGCGCGCGGAACGCGTACGGCACCACGGCCGGCGTGCCGCACACGGTCACCGTGGTCCCCGCGAACACCCCGCCCGTCGTGACGGTCGCCTACGCCACCGACGGCGCTTCCTACGAGAAGGGCTCGGAGCCGAGGGCCGCCTGCGCGATCACGGATGCGGAGAGCGGAACGTTCAGCGAGGAGGCCGTCGTCACCGGCACGCTCGTGAACGGCCTCGGCACCCGCACGGCGACCTGCACCTGGACCGACCCCGGAGGACTGACCACGACCGCCACCGCGACCTACCGGATCGTCGACACCGGCGTCCCCACCATCGCCGCGACGACCGCGCCGACGGCTCCGAACGCCGCAGGCTGGTTCCGCTCCCCCGTCTCCGTCGGCTTCTCCTGCGCCGACGGCAGCGGCTCCGGGATCCGCAGCTGCACCCCCGCGCGGATCCTGCGCGAGGGCCCCGGCCAGAGCGTCACCGGCACCGCCGTCGACAACGCGGGCAACCGTGCCACGACGACCCGCAGCGGCATCGGCATCGACTCCACGAAGCCGCAGCTCTCGTTCACGTCGAAGCCCGAGGGGTCCTACCCCTACGGCACGGCGATCCCGGAGGCGCGCTGCCTCGCGGACGACCCGCTCTCGGGCCTCACCGGCGCCTGCGTGATCACGGGCGGCGGCCGCTCCGTCGGTCCGCACGTGTACCGGGCGACCGCGACCGACCGGGCGGGCAACGTCTCGACCCTCACCGCGTCCTACACCGTGACCCCGTGGACGATCGGCGGGCTCAGCACCTCGGTGAAGAGCGTGGCCGCCGGAGCCGCGACCGGCATGACGTTCCAGGTGACCTCGACGTCCTCTGCGGGAACGTTCCGCCACTCCGCCCTCGCCGACGTGCGCAGCGTCACGCAGAAGCAGACCTCCTGCACCGCCGGCGCCGTCCTCACCGGAGCGCCGACGACCACCCTGACCGGACGCCTCCGCTACGACACCGCGACGAACCGCTACGTGAAGGCGTGGACGGTGCCCGCGAAGCGGGGCACCTGCTGGACGCTGACGGTCACGACGGCGGACGGCAGCACGGGGAGCGCCCGGTACTCGGTGAAGTAGCGGCGCCGGACGGCCGCCGCGGTCCGGTCAGGCTCCCGCCGCGGCGTACCGCTCCGCGAGCACGCGGAACGCGGCGGCCAGCTCGGGCGGCTCGGCCCCGGCCATCGGAGCGTCGAACCGGCCGAACGACGCGGCGAGAGCCTCCCAGGACCAGGCGCCGAGGGCGAGTCGGCAGCCCGCGTCGCCGAGGTCCTCCACCTCCCCGTCGCCCGCGTAGGGCAGGACCTCGGCGGCGGGCGCCTCCAGCACCACCGAGCCGCGGCACGGCCACCCCTCCCCGGGCGCTCCGCCGCGGAACCGCGCCTCCAGGAACTCGGCGGGACTCCCGACCGGCAGCGCCCGGCGGCGGAAGCGGGCACCGCGGGGCGAGCGCGGCTCGAGCCGGTCCACGCGGAACACCCGCCAGTCGTCGCGGTCGAGGTCGAAGCCGATGAGGTACCAGCGGCCCTGACGCGCGACCAGGTGGTGCGGCTCGACGCGGCGCACCGCCTCCGCGTACGCGAAGCGGAACACCTCCGAGGCCCGGACGGCCGCCGCGACCGCGACCAGCCGCTCCGGAGGGACTGCGGGGGCCGGCGCCGCCGCGACCGTGAAGCGCAGCGCATCAGCTCGGGGCCGGAGCCGGGCGGGCAGGACCTGCCGCACCGTCGCCAGCGCCCGGGCCGACGCCTCCTCGAGCCCCGCGACCGGCGCGCGCAGGGCGGCGGTGAGGGCGAGCACCTGCTCGTCGTCGAAGAGCAGCGGCGGGAGCTCGGCGCCGGCCTCGAGCCGGTACCCGCCGTCGGGGCCCTTCGCCGCGTCGATCCGGTAGCCCATCGTGCGGAGCCGGTCGACGTCGCGACGCACCGTGCGCGGCGCGATCCCCAGGCGCTCGGCGAGCACTCCGCCCGGCCAGTCGCGGCGGGTCTGCAGGAGGGAGAGGAGCAGGAGGAGCCGCTCGGTCGTCGTGGACACGTCCCGAGGGTATTCCGAGAAGAGGACCGTCACCGTCCTCTTCTCCTGGGAGCGTCGGGGCACCGGGTGATCGACCCGGCACGACTGCGAGGAGCGCACCATGAGCATCACCACGACGACCCACCTCAACTTCCGCGGACAGGCCCGCGAGGCGCTGGAGTTCTACGCCTCGGTCACGGGAGGCCGGGTCGACGCGATGTCCTACGCGGACGCGAACGCTGTCACCGCGCCCGACGAGGCCGACCAGCTGATGTGGGGCCAGGTCGTCTCCGAGGCCGGCTTCCGCGTCATGGCGTACGACGTCCCCGCGCACACGGCTTACGACCCGGGCACGATCCCGGTGTTCGTGTCGCTGCGCGGCTCCGACGCCGACGAGCTGCACCGCCTCTGGGACGGCCTCTCGGAGGGGGCGGCGGTCGTCGTGCCCCTGGCCCCGGCGGCCTGGTCGCCCCTCTACGGGATGCTGCGCGACCGCTTCGGAGTGACGTTCGTCGTCGACCTCGAGGTCGCCTGGGGCTGAGGCCCGCGGGCTCGGCGGCGGGGCGCGTCCCACTGCGGACGCGCCGGCCGCCGACTCGGTACGCTCAGCACCGGATCCGGTCGGAGGGACGCTGCATGCTGGAGACGATCTCCGAGGCCCTCTCGCTGGTCACCCTCCCCCTCGGCGTGCTGTTCCTGCTCGCCGCGTTCGTCGCGGCGCTGATCGACGGACGCTGGCTGACGACGACCGCCTACCTCGAGGAGGGTCCGCCCCTCGCGCTGCACTGGGTGACCCGGGCCGGCGAGGTGCGATCGCGTCCGCTGTCCGCCGGGGACCCGCTGACGCCGACACGGTCGGACCAGCGGGAGGTGCACTACCGCGAGGAGGATCCGCACCGCATCCGCCTGCACCGGTGGAGCGACGCGGTGCGGGCGCTGCGCCTGACCGGCCTGATCCTGCTCGGGGCGGGCGTCGTCCTCGGGATCCTGTCGACGGCGCTGGCGGTCCTCGCCTAGGCGGCGCTCCGTGCGCGAGGATCGGACCCGTGGATGCGGAACGGGTTCTCGGAGACGGTCGGGCCGACGGGGTGTGGTGCCGGCTCGGGGAGCCGCTGACCGTCGCGCAGATCGCGCGCGGCGGGCCGGCGTGGCTGTGCCTGGACGCGCAGCACGGCGCGTTCGACGACGCCGCGGTCCTCGCCTCCCTGCGCGCGCTCGGCGCCGTGAGCGGGAGGCCGCCCGTCGGCGTCCGGGTCGCCGGGCTCTCCGACGCGCTGATCGGCAGGGCGCTCGACGCCGGAGCGGACGTCGTGGTCGTCCCGATGATCGAGACGGTCGAGGAGGCGCTCGCGGCCGTCCGCGCCGCGCACTACCCGCCGCTCGGCCGCCGCAGCTGGGGGCCGATGTCCGATCTCTGGGGCGCCGCTCCCCCGTCGGCCGCCGAGGCGCGCACCGCGCTCTGGGTCATGATCGAGACGCAGGCCGGTCTCGACGCCGTCGATCGGATTCTCGCGGTGCCGGGCGTGAGCGGAGTCTTCGTCGGCCCGTTCGACCTCGCGATCGGCCTCGGACGGGACCTGTCCGACCTGCTCGCCGCCGACGGTCCGGACGACCCGCTGCCGAGGATCGCCGCGGCGGCCCGGCGCGCGGGCAAGGGTGCCGGGGCCTACGCGGGCGACCGCGAGCGCGCCGGGCTGCTGCGAGCGCTCGGCTTCCCGAGGGTCGCGGTCGCGACGGATCAGTCGCTGATCGCGCTCGGCACCGCGGCGGCGCTCGACGCGGACACCGCCGACTCCGGCTGCTGAGCCCGAGGCCGGGCACGGGGCCGGCCGCCGGTGACCGGCGAGCGCTCCCGCCGGGGGGACGCACGGGCTCCGGCGGCTCGGGGACGAAGCGGAGGCCGCCGGCGGAGTTCGCGAGATCGGTGAGCGCCGAGATCCAGGCGGGGTTGATGCGGGGCATGCGGCCGCCGACGTAGGTGTAGCGGAGCGTGTGCGAGGGGTGCAGCCAGATCGCGCTGCGGCCGTCGCTCATCCCGTTCTCGTCGCGCCAGGTGAGCAGGCACGACTCCCCCCGGCGCAGCTTCGCGGTGAGGACGATCTGCAGGTGGGCGAGCACCCGGTCCTCGACGTCGATCTCGACCGATCCGTCGTAGTGCAGCTTCCCCATCGGCGTCTCCCGGCCTCGTCCTCGGAGGACGGGCGCGCCTCCTGCCCACCACCCTCGGGTGTCGTCCAGTGACCAGTTCGGGGCGGCGACAACCGGCGGAACAGCTGGTATCGGCGGATCCGCTGGTCTCGACGGGGCGGGGCTCAGGCCGGCGGGTTCGCCGCCATGAAGTCGCGCATCGGCAGCAGGTTCTGGAGAGGCGCGAAGTACCCGAAGCGGGGCAGGTCGAAGACCACTCCCGCGACTCCGGAGGACCCCATCGCCGCGATCCACTCGAGCGCGGCCGGCATCGGCACCTTCAGCACGCGTGACGCGTCCTCGTCGGAGAGGCCGGCGTGCAGCGCCCCGGCGCGGGCGCGCTCCCCCGTGGTGAAGGCGAAGACCATCGGCCCCGACTCCAGGCCGCCGACGAAGGGGGTGGGCGCGTCGTCCGGCCCCCGCGCGATGAAGCACCACATCGGCAGGGCGTAGACGCTGCGCCAGAGCGCGTCCATCGCCGCGAAGCTCTCGGGGTCGGCGCGCAGGGCCTCCGCCCGGGCGTCGATCTCGACGGTCTGATCCATGGGGCTCCCCTCGGCGCCGGCGATCGGCGCGGACCCCCACGCTAACGATGCTCCCGCTGGGCCGCACCCGCGATCGATCCGTCAGCAGCGGCCCGTCCCGGCGGAGGGCACGGGCCGCGGACGACGGATGGGTGCGGTGGTGGCTGTGCGAGCCGTCCGCTGATCCGCTCGGCCACTGGCCCCGTCCAGGCGGTTAGGTTAGGTTAACCTTCGCAACCCCACCACCCCCTTCGAAGGATCGCCGTGCCCGCCACTCGCACCCCCCTCCGCCTGACCGCCGTCGCCTCGCTCGGCCTCGCCGCCCTGCTGCTCACCGCCTGCTCGGGAGGAGCCGACGCCGGCTCCGAGGGCACGTCCGAGAGCAGCGCCGCCGAGAGCAGCGAGGGCTTCCCCGTCACCGTCGACCACGCCTTCGGCAGCACCACCGTCGAGTCGGCCGACCGCGTCGTCGCGACGAGCTGGACCAACCAGGACGTGGCGCTCGCGCTGGGTGTGACCCCGGTCGGCTTCACCCGCGCCTCCTACGGCGACGAGGACGGCGACGGCCTGCTGGTGTGGACGAAGGAGGCGCTCGACGCCTCCGGCGCCGAGACCCCGACCCTGTTCGACGAGACCGACGGCGTGCCCTTCGAGGCGATCTCGGACCTCAGCCCGACCGTGATCCTCTCGGCCTACTCCGGCATCACCCGGCAGGACTACGACACCCTCAGCCAGATCGCCCCCACCGTCGCTTACCCGGGCCTGCCCTGGGGCACGACCTGGCAGGACTCCGCGAAGCTCGACGGCGCCGCGCTGGGCCTCGAGGACGAGGCCGTCGCGAAGGTCGGCGAGATCGAGAGCGACATCACGCAGACCACCGCGTCCTACCCGCAGCTCGCGGGCACCACGTTCATGTACGGCTGGTACGACCCGACCGACGCGAGCACCTTCACCTACTACACGCCGAACGACGCGCGCGTGAAGTTCGTCGAGGACCTCGGACTCGACGTCGCCCCGAGCGTCGTCGAGCTCTCCGGCGACTCGGAGGCGTTCAGCGGCACGATCAGCTCCGAGAACGCCGACCAGCTCGACGCCGACGTGCTCGTCGTCTACGGCGACGACACGACCCTCGCCGCACTGCAGGCCGACCCGCTGCTCTCCAAGATCCCGGCCGTCGAGCGCGGCTCCGTCTACGTGCTGGAGGACGGCTCCTCCGCCGCCATGGCCACCTCGTCGCCGAACCTGCTCAGCATTCCGTGGGTGCTCGACGAGTACACCGCAGGCCTCGCCGCGGCCGCCGACAAGGTGTCGTGACCCGCACCGCACCCACCCGGAAGACGAGGGCGACCGCGCTGGCGGTCGCCCTCGTCGCGCTGGCCGTCGCGTCGGTCCTCTCGCTCGTGTACGGCTCCCGCGAGATCCCGCTCGGCGAGGTCTGGCCGGCGCTGACCTCGCCCGATCCGGCGTCCATCGTCGACGCGGCGGTGCAGGGGCGGGTGCCGCGGACGGTCCTCGCGATCCTGGTCGGCGCCGCGCTCGGGCTCGCCGGAGCCGTGATGCAGGGCCTGACCCGCAACCCGCTCGCCGATCCGGGCATCCTCGGCCTCAACTCCGGCGCCTCGCTCGCGGTCGTGCTCGGGATCGCCGGGGTCGGCGCGACGAGCCTGCCGCAGTTCATCTGGCTCGCGTTCCTCGGAGCCGCCGCCGCCGGGGCGTTCGTCTACGCGGTCGCGTCGCTCGGCCGCGAGGGCGCCACTCCGCTGAAGCTCGCCCTCGCCGGAGCCGCCACCGCCGCCGCGCTCACCTCCCTCATCAGCGCGGTCCTGCTCACGCAGGAGACCACGCTGAACCGCTTCCGCTTCTGGCAGGTCGGCGGAGTCGGCGGCGCCGAGACCGCGAGCATCCTGCAGGTCCTCCCGTTCCTCGCGGTCGGCGCGGTGCTGGCCCTCTCCAGCGCGCGAGGGCTCGACGCCCTGGCGCTCGGCGACGACCTGGCGACCGGCCTCGGCCGGCGCGTGGGGCGCATCCGCCTGGTCGCGGGGCTCGCGGCCGTGCTGCTCTGCGGCGCCGCGACCGCGATCGCCGGACCGATCGGATTCATCGGCCTGGTCGTCCCGCACCTCGCCCGCCGCGTCACCGGCCCCGCGCACGCCTGGCTGCTGCCCTCCTCCGCTCTGCTCGGCGCCCTGCTGCTGCTCGTCGCCGACGTGGTCGGCCGCGTGGTCGCCCGGCCGAGCGACGTCGAGGTGGGCATCGTGACCGCGCTGATCGGCGCCCCGGTGCTCATCGCGATCGTGCGCCGCTCGAAGGTGCGGGCGCTGTGAGGACCGCGGAGGCGCCCGCCGCGGTCGGCATCGCGGCCGGCCGCACGCTGCGCCGTCGGCGCACGGTCATCGGCTGCGCGGTCCTCGCGGTGCTCGTGCTGGCGCTCGTCGTCGTCTCGCTCACGGTCGGCAGCACGGTCTACTCGGTGCCGGAGGTCGTCCGCGTGATCCTCGGCGAGACCGTGCCGGGCGCCTCCTTCACCGTGGGCACGCTGCGGCTGCCGCGCACCATCACGGCCGTCCTGGTGGGCGTGGGCTTCGGGATGGGCGGCGTGATCTTCCAGACGATGCTGCGCAACGCCCTCGCCAGCCCCGACATCATCGGCATCACCTCGGGGGCGAGCGCGGCGGCCGTCGTCGCGATCGCGTTCTTCGGGCTCTCGGGAGGCGCGGTCTCGGTGATCGCAGTCGCGGCCGGGCTCGCGACGGCCCTGATCATCGCCGGGCTGGCCGAGGGCGGCGGAGTGATCGGGGCGCGGCTGATCCTCATCGGCATCGGCGTCGCGGCGATGTTCCAGAGCGTGATCGCCTACGTGCAGACCCGCGCCGACTTCGAGGACGTCCAGGAGTCGCTGCGCTGGCTGACCGGCAGCCTCAATTCGGCCGCCTGGCCCTCCGTCCCGCCGCTCGCGCTGACGATGCTCGTGCTGGTGCCGCTGGCGCTGCTGCTCTCGGGCCGGCTCGGCGTGCTGCAGCTCGGCGACGAGTCGGCGACCGCGCTCGGGCTCGACGTGCGGCGCAGCCGGCTGGCCCTGCTCGCGGTCGGAGTCGGCCTCGTGGCCGTCGCGACCGCCGCCACCGGCCCCATCGCGTTCGTCGCCTTCGTCTCGGGGCCGATCGCGCGGCGGATCCTGCCGAGCGCGCGCACGCTGCTGATCCCCTCCGCCCTGGTCGGCGCGGTCGTGGTGCTCGCCGCCGACCTGCTCGCCCAGTACGTCGTCGGCGCGCTGTTCTCGGGCGCGCGCTTCCCGGTCGGCGTCGTCACCGGCGCCCTCGGCGCGCCCTTCCTGCTCTGGCTCCTCGCCCGCCGCAACCGCTCCGGAGGCTCCCTGTGACCGACGCCCCGCCCACCCTCTCCGCCGACGCGGTCACCCTCGCCTACGACGAGCGCGTGGTGGTCGACGGGCTCTCGCTCGCCGTGCCGCCCGGCCGGATCACGGTGATCGTCGGCGCGAACGCCTGCGGCAAGTCGACGCTCCTGCGCGCGATGGCGCGGCTGATCACCCCGCGCTCGGGGAGCGTCCTGCTCAACGGGCGCGCGATCCACCGGCTCCCGACGCGCCAGGTCGCGCAGCAGGTGGGGCTGCTGCCGCAGACCCCGATCGCCCCGGAGGGGATCGCCGTCTCGGACCTGGTCGCCCGGGGCCGCTACCCGCACCGGGGCCTCTTCGGC
Organism: Rathayibacter sp. AY1D2; assembly: GCF_002932695.1. Classification (NCBI taxonomy): domain Bacteria; kingdom Bacillati; phylum Actinomycetota; class Actinomycetes; order Micrococcales; family Microbacteriaceae; genus Rathayibacter; species Rathayibacter sp. AY1D2. The sequence goes on from NZ_PSVX01000023.1 coordinate 32,960, forward strand.
CGCGGCTCCGGATCGGACGACGACGCGATCGTCGAGGAGGCGCTGCGCGACACCGGCACGCTCGAGCTCGCCGACCGCCCCGTGGACGAGCTCTCGGGCGGGCAGCGCCAGCGTGTGTGGATCGCGATGGCCCTCGCCCAGCGGACCGACGTGCTCCTCCTGGACGAGCCGACGACCTACCTCGACGTGTCGCACCAGGTCGAGGTGCTCGACCTGCTCACCGACCTCAACCGCTCGCGCGGGACGACCATCGTGATCGTGCTGCACGACCTCAACCTCGCCGCCCGCTACGCCGACCACCTCGTCGCCGTGCGCGACGGAGCCCTGTACGCCTCGGGCACGCCCGCCGAGGTGGTGACGCCGGAGACGGTGCGCGCGGTGTTCGGGATGGAGTCGCGCGTGATCGAGGACCCGGTCTCGCGGACGCCGCTGGTGCTGCCGATCGGGCGCCACCACTCGGGCTGAGCCCGGCCGGCCGTTCAGGGCTGAGCGGTCAGGGCCGGCCGGTCAGGCCGGAGCCGCGGCCAGGGAGGCGCCGTCGACGAGCGTGCAGCGGAGGAGCTGCTGCTCCCGTCGCGCGGGGTCGCCCTCGATGAGGATCTGCACGGCGCGGCGGCCCATGTCGCGCCGGGGCAGCTCGAAGCCGGCCTGCCAGCCGGTGCGGTCGGCCGATCCGGAGAGCGACACCAGCGACAGGTCGCCCGGCACCGCCACCTCCTCGGCCTCGGCGGCCTCCTGCAGGAGGACGAACTGCTCCTCCTGCTCGGCGAGGACGACCGTGACGCCCTCGGCGGCGATCCGGCGGATCCACTCCCGCGGCGACGCCTCCGGCCCCGGCACGAGGTGGAGGAAGCCGTCGCCGAGCTCGGCCCGCGCGCCGGCCATGCGGTCGGTGTACGACTCGACACCCTCGCCGTGGCCGGCGTAGGCGAAGCGGGTGTGGCCGAGGGCGCGCGCGCAGGAGATCAGCTCGCGGACGATCGACGCGTAGTCGGCGGCCACGTAGGGCACGGGCCCGCCGGCGTCGTCGCGGCGGCCGATGCTGACGAAGGAGAAGCCGCTCGCGTTGAGGAACTCGAGCTCCGCGCGGGGCATGCGCTGCCCGAGGAGGATGCAGGAGTCGGCCAGGCGCAGCCGGGTGGTGCCGCCGCTGAGGCCGCCGCGACGGCCGCCGACGCGACCGCTGGTCAGCAGGAGGAGGTCGATGTCGCGGTTCTGCGCCTCCTCCTCGATGCCGGCGAGGAACGGGTGGAAGAAGTCCTCGCGGTCGAGCGGGAACAGGCTCTCGTAGGTGTAGACGCCGATCATGCCGGTGCCGACCTGCTTGAGGCGGCGCGCGATGGGGTCGGCGACGTACCCCGTCTCCTGGATCGCCTTGAGGATCCGCGCCCGCGTCGCCTCCGGGACCCGGGCGAGCTGCTCGCCCTTGTCGTTGAGCACGAACGACACCGTCGTCTGGCTGACTCCCGCGAGACGCGCGATGTCCTTCTGCGTGATCCGCGGCACCCGGACACCCCCGCTTCATCCTGGTAATAGGTATTACGTCTTGACCTCAGGCTACCGATGACAAAGGATCGCCGTACGCCCATCCGGGGCGAGAGAGGGCGGAACGTCGACGATGATGAATCCCGCAGACCCAGACAACCAGACCACGGCCTCCCCGAGGCCCGATCGGCAGCACAAGCCCGATCAGCAGCCCGAGCACGATCCGCAGCGCAGGCCCGACAACTCGCGCCGCCTCTTCCTCGCCGGGGGCGCCGCCGCCCTCGCCGGCGCGGCAGGAGCCGTCGGCGCCGCCACTCCGGCCGCCGCCGCGCCCCCGGCCGACGCTCCCGGGCAGAAGAAGCGCCTGAGCGTCACCGAGGGGCCGATCTCGCCGCTCGACAAGGAGTTCCGCTGGGACGACCGCGCCGGCGCCGACAACACCCGCGCGGTGCAGGCGGCCATCGACAAGGCGATGACCGCTCCGGGCGGCGAGGTGTCGCTGCCCGCCGGCGAGATCCGGGTGACGGGCCTCGCGGTCGACTACCGCGGCTACCCGGTGCAGCCCGAGAACGGGCCGCCCTACGGCTACGCCGGGCCGAAGATCGTCGGCGCCGGCATGCGCCAGACGAGGATCGTCCAGATCGAGGGCTCGACCCGCGACATCTTCACCGTCTCCGGCCAGACCGGCGACGCGGCCGGCCCCGCCAACAACAACAAGGCCACCGGCGTCGTCCTCGCCGACTTCGAGATGACGGGCACGCCCTCCGGCGGCCACGGGATGTCGCTGCGTTCGCTGGTCAACTGCGAGTTCCGCAACCTGTGGATCCAGAAGACCGGCAAGTCGGGCATCTTCCGCGAGCGCGCCACCTTCGTCTCGGGCGTCGACGACGAGTACTCGTACGCCAACTCCTGGAACAAGATCAAGATCGTCGCCCCCGCCGGCTGGGGCGTGGAGGACTCGGGCAAGGCCTCCATCGGCGGCTCGATGACCAACGTCGAGGCGATCAGCCCCGGCCTCGGCGGCTTCCTCCTCGCGCCGACGAACATGACGCTGCTCGACTGCCAGGCCATCGGCGGCACGGTCGGCCTCCGGTCGATCCGCAACGAGAACCGGCGCTCGGTCAACTCCGGCCTGACCCTGATCAACTTCCGCTCGGAGGGCTCCCGCGACGGCTGGGAGGTGCTGATCGAGGCCGGCACGAGCCACATGATCGTGAACCCGAACTTCTTCCCGACCTCGGGCGCGAACTGCCTCGGCGTCGGCCTGACGAACGGCGGGGCCGACTTCGAGGTGCGCAACCTCACCGTCCTCGGCGGCTTCTACGGGCTCAGCCTCGGCCGCTTCCCGCAGCAGAAGGCGATCGTGCTGGGCAGCGACTCCTCCCAGACGCGCCTCGTGAACCCGTTCATCGAGCGCGGCGCCGCGGGAGTGGACGAGGGCTCGCTGATCGTCGACGACGGACGCCTGACCTCGTTCGAGCTCGGCCGCGGCCGGGTGGAGCGCGCGGCCGGCTACACCACGGTCGCCCGCGCCCCCGAGACCATCCCGACCCCTCCGGCCGGGCAGGTCAACGAGGGCTGGGAGCGCTCCGGCGACACCTGGCGGAAGGTGGCCGTCTTCCCCGACGGGCACCGCGTCGTCATCGCCTCCTGACCCCGGGCGGCGGCGCCCTCCGCGCCGCCGCCCTCCCCCACTGCACACGGAACGAGCACCAGAACGCATGCATGACGACAGCACCCGCATCGAAGCCCGCATCGCCCGCTTCCGCGCCGAGAGCCTCCGGCCGGCGATCCACCGGGCGGTCGAGCCGCTCGGGATCGAGTCGTGGACCGCTCCGGGCGAGCCGGTCCCCTTCGACCAGGCGCGGGCCGCGTCCTACGCGCCCGCCCGCATCGGGGAGCCGTGGGGCGCCCCCTGGGGCACCGTGTGGTTCCACGTGCGCGGCGAGATCCCCGCCTCCTGGGTCGGCGTCGACGGCTGCGAGCCCGAGCTCGTCGTCGACCTCGGCTACACCGGCGCCCAGTCCGGCTTCGAGGCGGAGGGGCTCGTCTTCACCGCGACCGGCACGGTCGTGAAGGCCGTCGAGCCGTTCAACCAGTCGGTCCCGCTCGACCGGCTGCCCGGCCGCGAGGCGGGCGACCGCACGGTCGAGCTCTACATCGAGGCCGCCGCCAACCCGAACATCACCGGTGACTGGTCCTTCACCCCCACGGCGCTCGGCGGCCGCCCCGCCGACGGCGCCCTGCCGTCCGACCCGCTCTACCGCCTCCGCCGTCTCGAGCTCGGGCTGCTCGACCGAGAGGTCTGGGAGCTGGAGCAGGACATGGCCGTGCTCGTCGGGCTGATCGGGCAGCTGCCCGAGTCCTCCCAGCGCCGCGCCGAGATCGTGCGCGCCCTCGACCGCGCCGTCGACGTCCTCGATCCGGACGACGTGTCCGGCACCGCCGCCGCGGGCCGGGAGGCGCTGCGGACCGTCCTCGAGCGGCCCGCCTCGGCCAGCGCGCACCACCTGCACGCCGTCGGCCACGCCCACATCGACTCCGCCTGGCTCTGGCCCGCCCGCGAGACCGCCCGCAAGGTGGCCCGCACCTTCTCGAACGTCTGCGACCTGATCGAGCGCGAGGAGGGCTTCGTCTTCGCCGCCTCCTCCGCGCAGCAGTACGCGTGGCTCAAGCGCGACCACCCGGAGCTGTTCGAGCGCGTCCGCGGCCACGTGCTCGCGGGCCGCTTCGTGCCGGTCGGCGGTATGTGGGTCGAGTCGGACACGAACATGCCCGGCGGCGAGGCGCTCGTGCGCCAGCTGCTCGAGGGCAAGCGCTTCTTCCTCGACGAGTTCGGGATCGACACCGAGGAGGTCTGGCTCCCGGACTCCTTCGGCTACTCCGCCGCGCTGCCGCAGATCATCGCCGGAGCGGGCGGGCGCTGGTTCCTCACGCAGAAGATCTCGTGGAACGAGACCAACACGATGCCCCACCACACCTTCTGGTGGGAGGGCATCGACGGCACCCGCGTGTTCACGCACTTCCCGCCCGTCGACCTCTACAACTCCGACCTCTCCGGCGAGGACCTCGCCCGCGCCGAGCGCCAGTACGCCGAGAAGGGCAGCGGCACCATGTCGCTCGTGCCCTTCGGCTACGGCGACGGCGGAGGAGGCCCCAACCGCGAGATGATCGCGGCCGCCCGCCGCACGCGCAGCCTCGAGGGCTCGCCGACCGTCGAGCTGTCCACGCCCCGCCGCTTCTTCGAGGAGGCGCAGGCCGAGTACCCGGACGCGCCCACCTGGTCGGGCGAGCTCTACCTCGAGTTCCACCGCGGCACCTACACGTCGCAGGCGCGCACCAAGCAGGGCAACCGCCGCAGCGAGCACCTGCTCCGCGAGATCGAGCTGTGGGCGACCACGGCCCTCGTCCGCGCCGGGGTCCCGTACCCGGCCTACGAGCTGCGCGAGATGTGGCGGACGGTCCTCCTGCAGCAGTTCCACGACATCCTGCCCGGCACCTCCATCGCCTGGGTGCACCGCGAGGCGGAGGAGAACTACGCCCGCATCGCGCAGCGGATCGAGGAGATGATCGCCGAGGCAGTCCGGGCCCTCGCCGGCGAGGGCTCCGCGGAGCTGCTGGTGAACTCCTCCCCCTTCCCCGTCGGGGGCGTGCCGGCGCTCGGCGCGGCCGCGGCCGAGCCCGCCGCGGAGCACTCGGCCCCGACGCTCCGCTCCGACGGCGACGCCCACGTCCTCGACAACGGGCTCGTCCGGGTGCGGATCGGCGCCTCCGGGCTCCTCGAGTCGGTCGTGGACCTCGCGAGCGGCCGGGAGGTCGTGCCCGCCGGCGCCGCCGCGGGGCTCCTCCAGCTCCACCGCGACACCCCGAACAAGTGGGACGCCTGGGACCTCGACGACAACTACCGCCGCACGGTGGAGGACCTCGTCGGCGTCGACTCGGTCCGCGCCGGCACCGTGAGCGACCCGCTCGGCCGCGAGGTGCCGGCGGTCGTGATCACCCGCTCGTTCGGCGGCTCCACGGTCGTGCAGACCGTCTCGCTGCAGATCGGCCGGGCGGCCGTCGACCTCGACCTCGACATCGACTGGCACGAGCGCCGCAAGCTGCTCAAGCTCGCCTTCCCGCTCGACCTGCTCTCGGACCGGGCGACGTCCGAGATCCAGTTCGGCCACGTGCACCGCCCGACCCACGTGAACACGACGTGGGACGCCGCCCGCTTCGAGACCGTCGCGCACCGCTGGGTGCACGTCGGCGAGCCGGACTTCGGCGTCGCGGTCGTCAACGACTCCACCTACGGGCACGACATCACCCGCGACCGCGCCGCGGCCGGCACCCCGACGACCACGGTCCGGCTCTCGCTCCTGCGCGCGCCGCTGTTCCCCGACCCGGACGCCGACCAGGGCCGCCACCGCCTCGCCGTCTCGCTCGTGGTCGGCGCCGAGCTGCCCGACGCCGTCGAGGCCGGCTACGCGCTGAACACCCCGGTCCGCAGGCTCACCGGCGCCGCGCCCGTCGCTCCCCTGGTGTCGATCGACGACCCCTCGGTGATCGTCGAGGCCGTGAAGGCGGCGGACGACGGGAGCGGCGACGTGATCGTGCGGCTCTACGAGTCGCTCGGCCGCCGCGCCGCAGCGACCCTCCGCGCCGCCTTCGCCGTCCGGGCGGTCACCCGCACCGACCTGATGGAGCGTCCCGCCGAGCAGGTCCGCATCGAGAGCTCCGTCGAGGCGGAGTCGGCCGACGTGCGCCTCGAGCTGCGTCCGTTCGAGATCGCGACGGTGCGCCTGGCGCGCTGAGCGCGAGGGGACGAGGGGCGGGAGCAGGCCGGGTCGGCTTGCTCCTGCCCCTGCGTCATGTGGTCTGCTCGATGCACACCGTCCCGATCGGAGAGGTCCCTCATGCAGTCGTTCCCCGCCCCGCCCCGCCAGGTGCAGATCGGCGACGCCGCCGCGTTCGCCGGCGTCACTCCGCGGGCGATCCGCCACTACCACCGGCTCGGCCTGCTCCCCGAGCGCGACCGGGGCGGAGACGGCCGCAGGCGCTACGGCTACGACGACATCATCCGGCTGCTCTGGATCCGCCGCCTGGCCGACGCCGGGGTCGCACTCGAGGACATCCGGGACGCCTTCGCCGTCGCAGCCCCGGCCGGCGCCGAGGACAGCGCCGACCGCGAGGACGAGGTCGCGGGCGTCCTCGCGCGGCTGGACGCCGCGCTCGCCGCGCAGGAGGAGGAGCTGCAGCGGAAGCGGGCCTCGGTCCGGCGCATGCGGACCCTCGGCGGCCGGCTGGGGCTGCTCGACGACATCGTCTCGCGCCGCCTCGAGGGCGCACCCGAGGGCTCGCTGCGCCAGGCCGACCTCGACACCCTGCTGGTCACCGAGCGGATGTTCGGCCCGCTGGGCGCCGTCTCCCAGGCCGGCCGCTTCGTGGTCCTGGCCGCCGATCCGGCGCTGCGGGCGGAGGCCGACCGCGTCGACGCCGCCGAGGAGGCCCTCGACGACACGGTCGCCGAGGACGACCCCCGGGTGGAGCAGGTGGCGCGGGAGCGGCACGCCTTCGAGGCCCGGCTGATGCGCGTCGTCGAGGAGTCCGGTCAGCTCGAGGAGGACGAGGCGATCTTCGACGCGTGGGACGAGGCGCACCCGTCCGAGGACCCCGCGCCGGCCCCCGATCCCGCGCAGGGCTCCCGCGCCCGGAGCGCCGGCGAGATCATCCGGAGCCTGCCCTACGACGTCTCGCCGGCCCGCCTGCGCGCCATGGACCTGGCGATGCGGCTCGGGATGGAGGAGGCGCCGACGCCCTGAGACGCGGCGTCACGCCCGCTCGGTCACCCGAGGACCTCTCGCAGCACCTCCAGCGCCCGCTCGCGGTCGCCGACCCCGCCGCCCTCGTGCCCGCTGTACGGCCACACGTCGATCGACGTCTCGCCGCCCGAGACATTGTGGGAGGCGAAGACCGTCGAGGGCGGGCAGATCGGGTCCATCAGGCCGACCGAGCGGTGCACCCGGCAGCGCAGGCGCCGCGAGAAGTGGACGCCGTCGACGTAGGAGAGGGTCCGCTCGACGGCGTCGAGGTCCTCGGGGCGGGTCGCCAGGTAGCGGGCGATCTCCACGTAGGGCGCCTCGTTCGTGACGGTCGTGGCGCGCAGGACGTCGGAGAGGAAGGGCACCAGGGCGATCGCCGCGCGCACCCGGGGGCGCAGCGCCGCCGCGGCGGTCGCGAGCGCTCCGCCCTGGCTGCCGCCGAAGACCGACACTCGGTCCGGGTCCAGCCCGGGGAGCGCCTCCACGGCGTCGACGGCGAGCGCCGCGTCCGCGATCATGCGCCGGTAGTAGTACGTCTCGGGCGACTCGATGCCGCGGGTCGTGACCCCGGGGTACGCGGGTCCGCTGCCGTGGGGGTCGGGGGTGGCTCCGGAGCGGGCGAGACGGCCGGCTCCCTGGCCTCGCGCGTCGACGACCAGTTGTGCGTACCCGGCGGCGGCGATCCAGAGGTGCTCGATCGGACGGCCCCGTCCGCTGCCGTACCCGGGGTACTCGATCACCACGGGGAGCGGGGCGCCCGGGTCGACCGCGGGGGTCACCAGCCAGGCGGCGATCGGCTCGCCCGCGAAGCCGGGGAACCGCACGTCCCGCACCCGCACCAGCGGGAGGCCCGCGTCGACCGGCGCGGCGCTGACGCCGGGGCCGCCCTCCCGCCCGAGCGCGAGGGTGGCCCGCCAGAAGGCGTCGAAGTCGTCGGGCTCCGCGACCTCCGCACGGAACTCGCGGAGGGCGGCGAGGGGGCGATCCGTGAACACCGGGTCAGCCTTTCAGACCGGAGTGCGCGAGCCCTTCCACGAACTGCCGCTGAGCGAGGAGGAACACGGCCAGCACGGGCACGACCGTCATCGTCGCCGCGGCGAGCTGCACGTCCCACATCTCCCCGCCGTAGGCGTCGGTGAAGCGGGTGAGCGCCTGGGGCAGGGTGAAGAGCTCGGGCGAGGTCAGGTAGACCGTCGGCTCGAGGTACATGTTCCAGGACCCGAGGAAGGTCAGGATCGCGACGGCCGACAGCGCGGGCTTGGACAGCGGCAGGAAGATGCGCCGCCAGATCCCGAAGCGGCCGAGGCCGTCCAGGCGCGCGGCCTCCTCGAGCTCGCCGGGCATCGCGATGAAGTACTGCCGCATGATGAACGTGCCCAGCACCGCCGGCGCTCCGACCATCGGCACCAGCAGCAGCGGCACGTGGGTGTCGATGAAGCCGAGCTGCCGGAAGATCTGGAACAGCGGGATGATCGTCACCTCCGTCGGCACCAGCAGGCCGGTCAGGACGACGAGGAACACCGCGTTGCGTCCAGGGAACGGGATCCGGGCGAAGGCGTAGCCGGCCAGGCTCGAGACCAGCAGCGTCACCACGGTGACCGTGACCGCGATGTAGAGGCTGTTCCAGTACTGGAGCGCGAACGGCTGGAACCGGAACGCCTCGGCGTAGCCCGCCAGGCTCGGCGAGTCCGGCAGCAGGGTCGGCGGGTTCGAGAAGATCTCGTTCACCGGCTTGAACGACGAGGCGATCATCCAGAACGTCGGCACCGCGAACGGCAGCACGAGCAGGATCAGCGTCACGACGAGCAGGGCGGTCATGAGCGGGCTGCGGCCGCGGCGGCGCTTGACGGGCGGCTCCGGGACGGCTTCGGGGCGTGGCGTGAGCGGGGTCCCCTGCTCGACGACGGCGTCAGTTCTCATAGAAGACCCATTTCTTGCGCAGCTGCCACTGCACGACCGTGAGGATCAGGACGAAGAGGAGCAGCATCAGCGAGAGCGTCGCGCCGTAGCCGATGTCGCTGAACTCGAAGGCCTGTTGGAACACGTAGTAGACGAGCACTGTCGTCGACAGCTCCGGCCCGCCCTCGGTCAGGACGGCGACCTGCGCGAACGCCTGCAGCGAGCCGACGATCGTGAGGATGGCGGTGAGGAGCAGGGTGGGCGAGATGAGCGGGAGCGTGATCCGGAAGAAGATCGCGCGGGGGCTCGCGCCGTCCAGGCGGGCCGCCTCGTAGAGGTCGCCCGGCACTCCCTGCAGCGCGGCGAGGAAGAGCACCATGTTGACGCCGACGCTGCGGATGACCTGCGTGACGATGACGCTCGCCATCGCGGTGGGCCCCTCCTGGAGCCAGTTCGGCCCGTCGAGGCCGACCAGCGAGAGCAGGCCGTTAATCGCGCCGTTGTCCTGGAGGAGGAAGCCCCAGACGAGGGTCCAGGCGACCACCGAGATGACGACGGGCGAGAAGAAGAGCGTGCGGAACAGGGCGCCGCCCGGGATCCTCCGGTTCAGCAGCACGGCCAGGCCCAGCCCGAGGGCGAGGTTCAGGACGACCACTCCCCCGGAGAAGACCGCGGTCGTGCCGAGCACCGCGCCGATGCTCGGGTCGTTGATCGCCCGCTCGTAGTTCTCGCCGCCCACAAAGGTCATGGAGCCGGTGAAGACGTTCCACTCATTGAGGCTGAACCAGACCGCGAGCCCGACGGGCAGCAGCACGAACACGATCACACCGAGCAGCTGGGGCGCGATGAAGAGCCAGCCGGCGAGCGCGTCGCGGCGCCGGAGGTTCCAGTAGGCGCCGGCGGGAGCGGATCGGCGGCTGTCCGTCGAGGTCGCGGTCACGGGATCACTTCCCCTGGAGGACGGGCGCGATGGCGTCGCAGACGCCTCCGAGCACCTCGGCGACGTCGGCGTCGGCCGACCACATGCGGTCCAGCGCCGTCTTGCCGACCGAGGTGATCTCGGCGGGGCTCGTCACCGGAGGGGTGGCGGACACGTCGGCGAGCTCGTCGACCACGACGCGGTCGAGCTGCTCGGCGCTGAGGCGGGTGTTGACCTTCGCCAGCTCCTCACCGGACAGCAGCGACTCGCGGGGCGGCGGGAAGAACTGCGCGAGCTTGGCGGAGTTCTCCGGGTTGGTCATGAACGAGAGGAAGCCGGTCGCCTCCTCCACGTGGTCGCCGCCTGCGAGCGCCGCCATGCCGGCCTGGCCGATGTTGCCGTACTCGCCGGCGGGGCCGACGGGCAGCGGGTAGATCTCGAACGGGAACGAGCCGTCGAGCAGGCTCGCGCGCGAGACCTGCGCGGTCGTGAACGCGGCGTCGCCGGCGAAGAAGTCCGCCGTCACGCCGGGTCCGGGGGTCGCGCCGCTGACGTAGACCGAGTCGTGGAAGAACTGGAACGCCTCCACCATCTCGGGCGAGTCCATCGTGCACTGGGTCCCGTCGTCGCTCCACGGCTGGGCTCCCCAGCCCGCCCAGAGGTTCGCGAGGCTCAGCCAGCCCGAGAAGTCGAAGTCGCGGATGATGTAGCCGGCCTTGCCGGTCGACTCGTTGACGGCCGCGCCGATGCGGTCGACGTCCTCCCAGCTGAGCGTCGCGGGGTCGACGGTCTGGCCGGCCTGCGCGATGAGGTCCTGGTTCACGTACAGCGCGAACGGCGAGTTGGAGAACGGGTACGCGTAGAGCTCGCCGTCCTGGCTGAACGACTGCGCCACGCTGGGCAGGATGTCGTCGTACTCGTAGCCCTCGGTCCCCTCGAAGGTCTCGGTCAGCGGAGCGAGTGCTCCGGCGTCGATCAGATCCTTCGCGATGTCGCCGACCCAGGCGAGGTCGGGGGCGTTGCCGCCCGCGGCCTGCGTGGTCAGGGTCGAGTTGTAGTCCGCGAACGGGAGGGACTCGAAGGTCACGGACTCGATCTCGGGGTGGTCGGCGATGTACTCGTCGGCCATCGAGTCGAACAGGGCGAGCTGCTTCTCGTCGGAGGTCCAGACGGACATCCTCAGAGCGACGGGTGCTGAGTCGTCCCCGCCGCCGGCGGCGCCGCAGCCCGAGAGGGCGGCGATCACTCCGACTGCGGCGAGCGAGGCCATCAGCTTCTTCGCTGGTCTCATCGTCTCTCTTTCTCCAATGGTCTTCTCGGTGTTCCCGGTCAGTACCCGACGACGTCGGGCCAGTGGGTCTCTACGCCGCGCGACTCGAGCCTCGCCTGCAGGCGGGCGACGAGGGCGGGGTCGGCGGCGATCTCGTGGGGCGACAGGTCCTCGGCGAGGGCGAGGGCCGCCAGCTCGCCGACGGCCTCGCCGATGTTCCACTCCACGGGGTGGAGGCGGTACGCGCCGTTGGTGATGTGCGTCGTCCCGATGTTCTTGCCCCCGGGCAGCAGGTTCGTCGGAGTGCGCGGCACGAGGGCGCCGAGCGGGATCTCGAACGGCGAGCACTCCACGTCGAGGTAGTTGTCGCCTCCGGTGGTCGGGTGCAGGTCGATCCGGTACATGCCCACGCCGACGGAGTCGTCGAAGCGCGCGGGGCTCCCCGTCCCGCGGGCGGCGACGGAGACGTCCTGCTCGCGCACCGTGGTGAGCGCGCGGATCCGGCGCGACTCGCGGATGTAGGGGGCCTGCGCGAGGCCGTCGGCGGTGCCCATCACGTCGCCGCGGAGCCGGAGCCCGGGCCAGCCGCGGCCGCCGTCGGGCCGGGGCGCCTCGGTCTGGAGCCAGTAGAAGTACGACAGCGAGAGCGCGCGGGCGCCGGCGAGGTGCTTCTCCGGCTCCGGCACGTCGAGGATCGAGCTGTCGAGGTAGTCGAGCATCGGCCAGTTCGCGAGCACGATGTCGCTGTCAAGCGCGCCCGGTCGGAGGGTCTCGGTCGCGAGGATCCGGCGGAACATCCAGAGGTCGGTGTCCCCGCCCTGCGCGCGCTGGTCGGCGGTGCGGGTGTCGCCCACGGCGTTCACGTGCATCGTGCGGGTCTCGGGGCGCAGCGTCCTCGGGTTCGGCGCGGTGAAGGAGAGGAGCTTCCCGCCCCAGAACGGCACCTCGTACTCGTGCCAGTAGTCGTAGTCGGACGGGCGCTCGATGGTGTGGTCGCCGTCCGCGCTGTCGAAGCCGAAGCACCAGGTGACGGCCTGCACGTTCATCGGGTCGGCGACGGCGGGAGCGCTGGGCTCGCCGTGCTCGTCGCGCGACTCGGAGCCCGTGACGTAGTCGACCTCCGCGAGGGGGAGCAGCTCCCCCGTCTCGGTCGCGTCGACCACGTACCGTCCGGAGACGGCGAGCTCCTCGCCCGAGACCGCGTCGCGCAGCAGGACGCGCTCGATCCGGCCCGGGCCGCCGTCGACGGCGAAGGGGACGACGCCGGTGACGACGCGGATCGCTCCGCTCGAGCGGTAGGGGGCGAGCATCTCGTCGAGCACGGCGACGGCGACGCGGGGCTCGGCGCAGAGCCGGCTCACGAGTCCGCGGCCGGGGTTCAGGCGGTCGTCGCGCATCGCCTCGGCGGTGAGGGGGTAGTTGCGGCGGTAGTAGCCGCGGATGCCGTCGCGGAGGCGCCGGTAGTCGGCGGTGACGCCGAACTGCTCGACCCAGGTGTGCTCGTCCGGCGGGACGCCCTGCGAGGTGAGCTGGCCGCCCAGCCACGGGTACTGCTCGGTCAGCACGACCGTGAGGCCGTTGCGGGCGAGGGCGATCGCCGCCGCCACTCCTCCGAGGCCGCCGCCGATCACGGCGACATCTGCTTGCATCGGGGTCACGCGTCCGCCTCGTCCTCGTCGACAGTCTGGGTCATCGGCCTACTACCCGCGGGTAATACGTATTGCCGATTGATTAGACCGTAACGCACGAGTGTCCGGTTGGCAACGGTCTCCGCCGTTCCGAGCGATGCCGCGGCGACCCGCGGGCGTCCTCAGCCGGAAGCGGGCCGGATGTCAGGGCTCGGTGGCATGCTCGACCCCGAGCGCGGCCGGCGGCCGGCGGCGCGGAGCGGAGCAGCATGATCGGGTTGGATCTCACCGGGCGCACGGCCCTCGTCACGGGGTCGGGGCAGGGCATCGGGCTGGCCATCGCGACGACGCTCGCGGAGGCGGGCGCCGAGGTGATCGTGAACGCCCGCTCCGAGCGGTCGATCCGCCGGGCGATCGAGGCCGTCGGCGCGGCGGTGCCGGAGGCGCGGGTGCGCGGAGTCGCGGCCGACGTGTCGACGGAGAAGGGCACGGCCTCCCTCCTGCGCGCGGCCGCCGACGTGGACGTGCTCGTCAACAACCTCGGGATCTTCGGCTCCGCCGATGCGCTCTCCATCGACGACGCCGAGTGGCGCCGCTACTTCGAGGTCAACGTGCTCACCGGCGTGCGCCTCACCCGCGCCTACCTCCCCGGGATGATGGAGCGCGAGTGGGGCCGCGTCCTCTACATCGGCAGCGACTCCGCCGTCGTCACGCCCGCCGAGATGATCCACTACGGAGTGTCGAAGACCGCGCTGCTGGGCGTCTCGCGCGGCTTCGCCAAGGCCGCCGCCGGCACCGGCGTGACGGTGAACAGCGTGCTCGCCGGGCCGACCCACACGGGCGGCGTCGAGGACTTCGTCTACGAGCTGGTCGACCGCGAGCTCCCGTGGGAGGAGGCGCAGCGCGAGTTCATGCGCCTGCACCGGCCGCAGTCGCTGCTGAAGCGCCTCATCGAGCCGGAGGAGATCGCCCACATGGTGGCGTACCTCGCCTCCCCGCTCGCCTCGGCCACCACGGGCGCCGCCGTGCGCGTCGACGGCGGCTACATCGACTCGATCGTGCCGTAGCGCGCGCTCCCGGGGCTTCCCGGGGCGCCGGCCGTCAGCGCGGAGGGGCGACCGAGCCGCCGGGGCGCCACGGGCCGCCGATGCGCTCCTGGAGGAGCGGCGCCGCCGGGTCGGCGAGACGGGCGAGCAGCGCCTCCACTCCGCGGCGGCCGAGCTCGCGGCCGGGCGCGACGAGCAGGTCGAGTGCCGGGTCGGCCAGGTCGGCGACGTCGGGGTCGGAGGCGAGCAGGACGATCGAGAGGTCCTCGGGCACGCGCAGCCCGCGGTGCCGCACCTCGTGCGCGAACCCGACGGCGGCGCCCCCGTTGACGATCACCACGGCGGTCGCGGAGGCGGGGTCGAACGAGCGGGCGAGGGTGCGGCCGCCGGCGGGGGACTCCTCGCAGCGCAGCAGCACGCCCTCGACGCCGCGGGCCGCGCAGGCGAGTGCGAACGCCTCCTGGGTGCGCGCGTAGGGGCCGAAGTCGGCCGCGGCGTCGCGGTCCGGGCCGAGCACGAGCGCCACCCGCGCGTGCCCCAGGCCGGCGAGCCGGCCGAGCGCCTCCTCGACCATCCCCTCGAAGTCGATGTCGACCCAGTCGAGGGCGGACGGGTCGCGGGTGCGCCCGATGAGGGCGAAGGGCGTGCCGGAGTCCCGAAGGACCGGCACGCGCTCGTCCTCGCTGGTGACCTGCATCAGCACGACGCCGTCGATCAGGCCGTCGGCGCGCAGGTCGGCGAGGCGGTCGGAGCCGCCGACCGTCGGCCACAGGACGATCGAGTGGTCCTGCTCCGCCGCGGCCTCGGCGGCTCCGAGCAGGAACGAGGTGGCGGTGTTGAGCGGCCGGCTCGACACGAGCGGATAGACGACCGCGACGATCCCCGAGCGGCGCCGCGCGAGGGCGCGGGCCAGGGCGTGCGGCCGGAAGCCGAGCTCGTGCATCGCCGCCCGCACCCGCTCGCGGGTCTCGGGCGAGACGGGCTTGGTGTCGTTGACCACGAACGAGACCGTCGCGATCGAGACCCCCGCGAGGCGCGCGACGTCCCTCATCGTGGCCACCGCGCCTCCTCCGCTCGCGCCGCCCGGCCGTGGTTGACGCGGGGCGGACGTCTCCCGCATCCTAGGAGACGCGGCCGGTAAAGCGGTTAACCCCGTGTCGGGCCGCCCACCGCCGCACCGTCTCCACCGTCGAAGAAGGAACACCGTGACCACACCCTCCTCCCCCGTCCGCGTCCTCGTCTGGGGCGAGAACCGCCATGAGCAGATCGAGGAGAAGGTCCGCGCGATCTACCCCGACGGCATGCACAGCACGATCGCCGACGGCATCCGCGAGAACCTCGGCGAGCGCGCCACCGTCTCCACCACCACGCTCGACGAGCCCGAGCACGGCCTCACCGAGGACGTCCTCGACGCCACCGACGTGCTCGTCTGGTGGGGCCACATGGCCCACGGCGACGTCTCCGACGAGATCGTCGAGCGCGTCCAGCGCCACGTCCTCTCGGGCATGGGCCTCGTCGTCCTGCACTCCGGCCACTGGTCGAAGATCTTCGGCAAGCTCATGGGCACCACCTGCACGCTGCGCTGGCGCTCGGAGCAGGACCGCGAGCTGGTCTGGACCGTCGACCCCACGCACCCCATCGCCCAGGGGATCCCGCACCCCTTCCTGATCCCGCAGCAGGAGATGTACGGCGAGTTCTTCGACGTGCCGGCGCCCGACGAGCTCGTGTTCCTCTCGACCTTCTCGGGCGGCGAGGTGTTCCGCTCCGGCATGACCTGGAAGCGCGGCCACGGGCGCATCTTCTTCTTCTCCCCCGGCGACCAGGACTACCCCGTCTACCACCAGGCCGAGGTGCGCCGCGTGATCGCGAACGGCGTCGAGTGGGTGCGCTCCTCGCGCCCCGAGCGCCGCCTCCCGGTGCTGCAGCGCTACGAGACCGAGGACTTCCACAACGGCCAGGACTACGAGGGAGCGCTCGTCCGATGACGGTCCGCCTCGTCCAGGTCGGCGCCGGCGCGATGGGCCGCGCCTGGATCCGCACCATCCGCGACTCCCCGGACGCCGAGCTCGTCGGCCTCGTCGACCTCGACGTCGACCTCGCCACGGCTGCCGCGGAGGAGGAGGGGGTCGGCCCGGTCGCCGTCGGCACCTCCGTCGCCGAGGTCGCCGCGCGCTCCGGCGCCGACGCCGTGGTCAACGTGACCGTGCCGCGGGCGCACCTCCCCGTCAGCTCGGAGGCGCTGTTCGCCGGGCTGCCCGTGCTCTCCGAGAAGCCGATCGCGCCGACCATCGCCGAGGCGCTGGTGCTCGCGGCGACGGCCGAGGCCTCGGGCCGGCTCCTGATGACCAGCCAGTCGCGCCGCTACTACGCGGCGATCACCGCCTTCCGCGAGCAGATCGCCGGGCTCGGGCAGCTGGGGACCGCCTCCGTGCACTTCGCGAAGGCGCCCCGCTTCGGCGGCTTCCGAGACGAGATGGACCACGTGCTCCTGGTCGACATGGCGATCCACGCCTTCGACGCGGCACGGTACCTGCTCGACAGCGACCCGGTCGCGGTCTACTGCGAGGAGTACAACCCGGGCTGGAGCTGGTACGCCGACGGAGCCGCGGCGAGCGCCGTGTTCGAGTTCGCCGGCGGAGTGCGCTTCAGCTACACCGGCAGCTGGTGCGCCGACGGCCTCGAGACCTCGTGGAACGGCGACTGGCGCGTGAACGGGGCCGGCGGCACCGCGCACTGGGACGGCGACGGCGCTCCGGAGTGGCAGTCGCGCGAGTCGGAGGCGGTGCGGACCGCCACGCTCGAGCCCGTGCCCGAGGAGATCGCGGGCTCGCTCGCGGAGTTCGTGCGGGTGCTGGGCTCGGGGGCGGTGCCCTCGGGCGAGGTGCACTCGAACGTGCGGAGCCTCGCGATGGTGGAGGCGGCGGTCCGCTCCTCCGAGACGGGTGCGCGGGTGCGGCTCGACGACGTGCTGGAGGAGGGGTACGCGGAGGCGCTGACGCTCGCGCGCGACGAGCGCGTCCGCGCGGCCCTCGGCTCCTGGGGCTCGGCCGCGGAGGGCCTCGCACGCTGACCACGCCGCCTGGCGGATCTCGAGGCGTCCGTGCGGCGGACTGCGGCACGCGGCGTCTCGAGACCCCCGCCCGGTCGCGGCTCCGCCACCGCGCGTTCGCCGGGCGGACACCTGCGGGCGGCGGTGCGTTCACCGGGGGCGGCCAGCGTGGGCGGGTTCCTTCGAAGCCGCTCAGGAGACCCGTGTCCTCTCGTCATACCCGCACACGCACCGCCACCCTCGCCCTCACCGTCACCCTCACCGGCTGCACCCTCGGAGCCGCGGCCCTGCCCGCCTCCGCCGCGGGCGACTCCTTCTTCACCCGCATCGCCACGGTGCCGGCCTACCTCAACGCGGCCGACCCGTCCGCCGACTCCGCCGTCGCCGAGATCTCGAGCGCGTCGCCCGACGGCCGCCTGGTCTACTCGACGCACTCCGCCGGGCAGCGCATCGACGTCCTCGACATCTCGGACCCCGACGCCCCCGAGCCGCGCGGCGGCGTCGGCGTGGGCGGCGAGCCGACGTCGGTCTACGCGACCGGCGAGTACGTCCTCGCGGTGGTCGACACGAGCGACGGCGACTTCGCGAACCCCTCCGGCCACGTCAGCGTGCTGCACGCCGACGACCTCGCGCCCGTCGCGAGCATCGAGCTCGGCGGCCAGCCCGACTCCATCGACGTCACCACCGACGGCTCGACCGCGGTCATCGCGATCGAGAACCAGCGCGACGAGGACCTCGCCCCCGAGGGCGGCGAGGAGGGCGACCTCCCGCAGGCGCCCGCCGGGGAGCTCGTGGTGATGGACCTCGCGGGCGACCCCTCCGCCTGGGTGCCGGAGCACGTCGACCTCACCGGTCTCGCCGGCCTCGACACCCCGTCGGACCCGGAGCCCGAGTACGTCTCGATCAACCCCGCCGACACGGCCGTCGCCGTGACGCTGCAGGAGAACAACGCCGTCGCGATCGTCGACCTGGCCACCCGCTCCGTCACCGCCTCGTACACCGCGGGCACCGCCTCCGTCAGCGGCATCGACACGCTCGACGACGACTCGATCTCGCTGACCGGCTCGATCACCGACGTCCCGCGCGAGCCCGACGCGATCGGCTGGGTCGGCGACGACCACGTCGCGATCGCGAACGAGGGCGACTGGAAGGGCGGCACGCGCGGCTGGTCGATCCTCGACGCCGCGACCGGGGCCGTGCAGTGGGACGCCGGGAACTCGTTCGACCACCTCGCGGTGCGCCTCGGGCTCTACCCGGACAAGCGCTCCGACGCGAAGGGCTCCGAGCCCGAGGGCCTGCTCTCGGACACCTTCGACGGCGTCCCCTACGTGTTCGTCGGCGCCGAGCGGGCGAACTTCGTGGCCGTCTACGACGTGTCGGAGCCGACCGCGCCGCGCTTCGTGCAGGCGCTGCCGTCGACGCCCGGCCCGGAGGGGCTGCTCGCCCTGCCCGAGCGCGACCTGCTGGTCGTCTCGAGCGAGACCGACGACGCCGAGGCCGCCGTCCGCGCGAGCGTGCAGCTCTACGCGCTCGGCGCCTCCGCCCCCGCGTTCCCGACCGTGCTGTCGGCCGACGTCGACGGATCGCCGCTGCCCTGGGGTGCGCTCTCGGGCCTCTCGACCGACCCGGCGGCGCCCGACCGCCTGTACGCGGTGAGCGACAGCGCCTACGCGCCGAGCACCCTCCACTCGATCGACACCTCCGTCTCGCCGGCGCTGCTCGACACGACCCTCACGGTGACGGAGGGCGGCGAGCCCGCCGCTCTGGATCTGGAGGGGATCGCCGCCCGCGTCGACGGCGGCTTCTGGGCCGTGACGGAGGGCGGGACAGGCGACGGCAACGCGCTCCTGCGACTCGACGCGGACGCCGCGGTGACCGAGCGGATCGCCCTGCCCGCGGAGCTCGCCTCCACACTGGGCAAGCAGGGCTTCGAGGGAGTGACCGTCGAGGACGGCGCCGCCGGTGAGATCGTCTGGACGGCACTGCAGCGCGAGGCCTCGATCGACGCCGACGGAGTGGTCCGGATCGGGCGCTACGACGTCGCCGCCGACAGCTGGAGCTTCTTCGGCTACCCGCTGGAGGCCGCGTCCGGGGCGGACGGCGACTGGAACGGGCTCTCGGAGATCACGCTGACCCCCGCGGGCACGCTCGCGGTGATCGAGCGCGACAAGCTCAACGGGCCGGACGCCGCGCTGAAGGCCGTGTACACGGTGCCGCTGCCGACGGAGGCGGGCGCGGCGGTCGGCGAGACGCTGCCGATGCTCGAGAAGACGCTCGCGGTCGACGTGCTGCCCGCGTTGCAGGCCGGGAACGGCTGGACCCAGGAGAAGCTCGAGGGCCTCGGGATCACCGGCTCCGGCGAGGTGTTCGCGGTGACCGACAACGACGGCGTGGACGACGCGAACGGCGAGACGGTGCTCGCATCGCTCGGCTCCGCG